>JBDHYT010000140.1:0-6935 GCA_039811485.1 Marinilabiliaceae bacterium
TAAAAGTCATTATCCCCTGAGGAAGCACTATGATACTCCTGCCTTTATATTTAATTGCAGAATCTAGTGCCTGTTTATCAACACCTTTGGCAAAACCACTCACAACAACTTCATTCTTTTGAATGGCATTTTTAGCAAGAATGTCGGTAAATTTTAAAGCAGTTTCGGATGCAGCACGTGAACCAACAATAGCAATTGAATTCTCATGCATTAATTGTTTGTTTCCTTTTGTGTATAGTACTGTTGGGGAGTGTTTTACCTTTAAGTTTAATTTCAGTATTTTAGAATAATCTGCCGATATTATGGGAATTATTTCATATCCCTGGCTTAACAGCGATTCGGCAATAAAGGCATTGCCGGCGATCTCCGATTTTGCTTTTAATAAGTCGCTAACCTGAGTGTTATCCAGTTTGTAATTATTAATCCAGTCAGCCTCCCGTAAATGAAAAAAATCAATGATTGATATCTGGTTCTCGTGAAAGAACTTAATAATCAGCTCATTTATTTTTTGATATCCCCATCGGGGCAAATGTGCTAATGCCATCCAGTATGCTGCTTCCTTTGTCATGGTTTATACTAAATCTCCGCCAACAGTTTTGGCTATTACGATTGGTACTATTTTTCTTGCGCCAAAGTTAGTTAATATTTTGCCAATCTCTTTAATTGTTGCACCACTATCAAAGATGTCATCAATTAGTAAAATACTTCTTCCGTTTATTTCTTCTGGTTTTGTATATGTAAAAGCACCATTTACGTTCTCTGTTTTTAAATGCCCGTTTTCAAAAATTTTTTGCTCCTTTGTTTGTTTTGTCTTTTCTAGTTTATGTGATATGGGAAACTTAAGAACTTGAGCTATTTTAAATGCGAAATTTTTAACAAGGTCACCAGAGGTAGTTGGTGGAACATAAAGTATTAAGTCGAATCTTTCCTGTCCAAATTTTTTGCGAAAGGCTTTTAGTGTTAAGGATAGTAAAAAGTCGGGGAAGTCACCACCTCCTTCATATTTTGAACGATGTAGTGCCTCTCCAACATTTGAGACCCCATAATAAGATGCAGCTACTCCATTGACGATGTTCGATGATTTGGATTCAACTTCTAATTCAGGGAAATAATTTTCACGAAAATTCTGAAGATTATCAATCCAATCAGGTGTAACAGAAATAGTTAGTTTCTTTTCTCCTGTGTTGTCGCAATTGTTAAAAGAATGGTTAGAATCATCCCCTAAATAATCACAAAGAAATTTCATCCGTGATTTATTAGTTTCAATATATTTTATCATACATTCCAAGTCGGCTAATTTAGCTTCTCTTAATTCTTCAAAAACTCTAGTATTTAGAGGTTTAGAGTTTGGGATGTATTCATACTTTTTACTTCTTCCAATTATTACTTCACGAATTATTCCTTGCTCAATCAAATCGGCTTTAATTACCCTTACCTGATTTTGTTTCAGGTTTGTCCGTTTCATTAAATCTCTTTCTCCAAGTAATTCTGATTTTACTGCATTAATTACTCTATCATATTTTTTTATGGCCGGCCTGCCACCTTCAATAAAAGATTCAGGTAATTTTCTGTCAAGGGGATTATAAAAAAGGATAATGTATGAAGTTTGTCCGTCTCTTCCTGCTCTGCCAATTTCCTGATAATAATGAATTGGAGATTGAGGTATTTGAGTGTGGATTATAAATCGAATGTCTGGTTTGTCTATCCCCATTCCTAAAGCATTTGTTGAAATTATACATTTCCATTTGTTATTCATTAACCCGTTTTCTATCTCAATTCTTGAAGCTGTATCCAATCCTGCATTATAAGCAGTGGAAGATATTTTTAGGTGTTCAAACCATTTGGAGTAGGTCTCTGTGTCAACCCTTGTTCCGGTATAAAGAATTCCTGAACCCGGTAGATTATTTATATTTTTACCAAGCCATATCATTTTTTCGTCTTCAGAAGATACTTTAATTACAAATAACTTGAAGTTGTCACGCATTAAGTTACCCCGGATTATTAGTAAATTGTTTCCTATTTGTTGTGCAATATCAATCTCAACTCTTTTGGTAGCAGTGGCTGTGGTTGCCATAACAGGTATATGTTTAGGAAGAAGTTTTACAAGATTAATAATTCTTTTAAATGCAGGACGAAAATCGTGTCCCCATACAGAAATACAATGAGCTTCGTCTACAACCACCATTGCTATGTTGATTCGTCGCATAGCATCAATCCATTCTGTGTTTTCTTGTCTTTCAGGTGCGATATAAAGAATTTTAATTTTGCCTTGTTTTGCCTCATTTATTATTTGTGTGTTCTCTTCAGCTGTTTGCTCACTATTGATGCACTTTGCAGGTATGCCCAAAGAGTTTAACTTTCTTACCTGGTCACGCATTAATGCAATAAGTGGAGAGAAAATTATTGTGGTTCCACTAAAAGTTATGGCAGGAAATTGAAAACATAATGACTTTCCGAAACCTGTCTTTTCAATGAGTAATACCTTTTCTCCTTTTAATATTTTTTCTATTGTTATCCATTGTTCGTCATAAAACATAGGAAGTTTGAATATCTTTTGTAGAATTTGTTCGGCTTCTTGTCTGGTCATTTATTCATGAATTATTAGTTGCTGTATTAATTTATTAATATTTGTAGAGTTAATTTGAAATTAAATCTAAATATAAGAAAAATATTGTATGTCACACTGAGTTGTGCTCTATACATTGTAAAATATGATTGATTTTAAAAAATTAATTATAAGCTTCGTATAATTTAGATTTAATAACCATTTAGTAAGTAAATTTATAAAGTATCTTACCAATATGGAGGATGTAAATTCAACCTTAATAATTACATCCTTACCTATAGACTATGATTCTACGCATTTTAATCCGACACTTCATGCCTGAGTGCTTTCTGTCTTTAAACTTGTCCTGATGGTTAAATACTCAATTATACCTGCTATAACTCCGACAATTACTCCGATTACGAGTGTTGTTATGATAAGTTTTCTTGTGTTGATCCATTCTTTTTACGTATTTAGTAATTCTCTTGGGTTTTTACTAATTTTGAAATCAGGTATTCAGGATTATTTGTAAGTAAAAAATAGGACTATGATAGTTTCACCTTCGATGCTTTCGTGCGATTTTGCCAATATTGAGCGCGATTGCCGTATGATTAATGAGAGTGTTGCCGACTGGTTTCACCTCGATATAATGGATGGTGTCTTTGTGCCCAACATCTCGTTTGGTATTCCGGTGATTGAGGCGATTAAAAAACACGCACAGAAGCCTTTGGATGTGCATCTTATGATTGTTCAGCCCGAACGGTATATCGATGCTTTTAAAAAGGCCGGTGCTGATATCCTTAATGTTCATTATGAGGCGAGTACCCACCTGCACCGCACTGTTGAGAGTATCCGCCAGGCAGGCATGAAGCCTGCAGTGACCCTTAATCCTCACACTCCGGTAGCACTGCTTGAAGATATAATCACCGATGTTGATATGGTGCTTCTTATGTCGGTAAATCCCGGCTTTGGCGGTCAGAAGTTTATAACCAACACTGTTCGGAAAGTGGAGCAGCTTAAAGAGCTGATTCTCCGCAGGGGAAGTAAGGCGCTTATTGAAGTTGACGGAGGTGTTGATACCAATTATGCTCCGCTGCTTGCCAAAGCCGGTGCCGATGTTCTCGTGGCAGGTAGTTTCGTGTTTAAATCCGACGACCCGAAGAAGACTATCGAATGGCTTAAGAGTCTGTAAACTTGTGAGGTTTTCTGGTGTGTAGACGGTATTAGTGTCTTGGGTGACATAGAATGCTCTGTCATTCTGATTGTTTATTCGGGAAGTTGGTTGTAAGGTGTTGATGATGATGGGTGATACAGTCATTGTTTGCTTGTCTGATCATGTTCCTGCCCGTTGGCTCGGAGAGCCACACCATGCATAACCGCGGGTTTCAACCCGCAGTACCTGACCACCTCGCACCTCTGCCCGGGAGGGCAGTACATTTAAAATCCCTTAGGAATGAAATATTGGTAGCTCTACAATTATACAATTATACAATTATATTCTGTCCCGTACGGGACATAACCATACGTTTTGTTATGTTTGTTAACAATATATTGTGCCTAACGGCACATGGATAGGGAAAGGCTATCTGTGTTTTTTATCACATCTAAAAAATTGGCCATTGGTAGTGATGACTGGAAGAATATGTCGTTGATTGAATTGTTTGTGAATGAGGCTTTTACTTAAATCCGGCATTGGTAGCAAAGCGAATAACCTGGAAATTTATCAGGCAGCAGTAGCTTTCGGCATTTTATTGTTTTGAAAATTCACTTATTATTTCTATATTTGCACTCTACATTCTACTTTTAAATGGGGTTGACGTGGATTTGACAGCATTGCAAAGTGGTATGTAAGCATGCAGAGCGTTGTGGTACTAGCTCTATAATCTGAGGCCTCGAACTTTTAACTGGCGAAACTAATTACGCTCTTGCCGCTTAATCGAAGCATAGTAGATAAGCATTATTTCCGCCCAAGGTGGTGGAAACAAGACGTCTCACGGGTGCTATGTTCCGTTGCTACCCGGTTCTGAGGCGTGGATAAATCGGAACTAGTCTGAGGCATGCCCCTTGCCGATGACAAAAAACTCAAAGGGCTAAGGCTGTATCCGGGTGCCTGCTCCCAAATACAGCTCTAAAACCAACAACAGGATAAGCATGTAGAAAGCATATGGCTTCTTTGTTTGGACCGGGGTTCGATTCCCCGCAGCTCCACAAATGAAAGGCAACTATTTGTTATTCAAATGGTTGCCTTTCCTGTTTTTAGTCGTAGAAATTCCACGACACACCAAATTTCAAACTTCTTGGATTGGCCGGGTAACCAACGGTGTAGAAATAGTTATTGTCGGGCCAGCCTTTGTTCACGTGATCGTATTTCACATATATACGTGCCCGCTTGAGGTGCATATTCAGAAAAAGATCGACAAAAGGGTAGTTGCCTGTCTTGCGCACATCCTGGGCTATAAACTGACCGATGGCCGGCAGGTAATATGGTGCATAGTATTCGGTGTGGTAGCGTAGGTCGAAACCAATCTGGAACGTTAATACTTTAAACAGTATGTTTTGGTAATAGTTTGAGCTGTAGAGTGTTAAAGTGGGGAGAGGTAGTGCGTTATTATTGCTTGAGTATTGCCACACCGCACGGTTGAGCGAGTTGATGCCTGCCAGCCTGAAATGTTTTCCGGCCTCAACTGCCATCACCTGTATCATGTCGCTGTTCTGGTCGGGGAGACCATCTTTACCAAAGAAGATATAGCCATTAATACTTCTTACCGAGCCTGTTGCAAACAGGTTGTGGTCGGTGAGTCTGATGCCTCCCTTTACTTTAAGGGTCTTTTCCCTGATGAATGAGTTGTCCCATTTCAGATGGTTGGAGAAGTAGTGTTCTTCCATAATACCCGGTGAGCGCAGATAAAAACCTCCGTTGGCAAAGAGCTCTGCATTGCTGCCCAGTATTGTGAATGATGATGCCAGGCCTCCGTCAACATCCACATCACCAATATTATATCCCTGAAAGTAGAACTTCATGCCGGCATTCCACCTGAAGGCCTTTCCCATGTTTTTGAATATCTGACCGCCAATATAACTGCTTACCTTGGTTGAATCGCCATATTGGTATATTGGTTTCCCGTCTGTGTCGTAGGATGGGGCAGCCGGTAGTGAGTACATCTTTATTTCGTTGCCTACGAAGGCTCTCATCCCGAAGCGTAGCAGTGAGTTGGCCTCTTCGTTGAATTTAATCTGAAACTGGTTTTTGATAAGGTTGTATTCGCTCAAATCCATGGTTCGAAGCGAGTCGATATAGATGTTGGAGTAAAACTTGTCACTCTTAGGGTCGGTATAGTCGGGCAGTTCGCCGATGGTGTACTGCCTTTTTGCCATATCAACCATCACCGAGTGGTAGAGAGTGGTTACAGGAAGTTCCTGCTCCTCACCATCCTTATCTGTTCGGGTTAGATGACCTATATTGTACGACTGGTTGTAGTACAATCGCAGGCTGCGGAGATAGTTTTCGGCATCCCTGAAATTGACGGGTATATTCTCGGGTTCGTTATAGTCGCCTCCAAATTTCTCGGGATTGAGAATATAGTCGTCGTCGATTATCCCGCCGTTTTCCTCCATTGTTGCTTTGGTGTAGATTAATCCGCCCGAAGCACGGTAGTTGTCGCCATCGTAGCTTGAGAATAGCCTGAAATCGGCATTTTTCACCTTTTGTGCATCGTAACGCCCCAATGCCGATATCAGGGTGTACTGCATTCCCACGTTTAGTTTTTTGTTCACATTCTGGGTGAACAGGGCTTTTATGCGCTCTTCGGCTTTTCGCTTGGGCTGCCCGCTATGAAAGGTAAGATTAACATAAGGGGTGAGTGTGTTGTAATAGTTCACATCTTCGGGGTAGTCGAAGTAGTACATCAGCGGATTGTAAAATATAAAGTCGGGCCGGCTCTTCCTCTCCTCCATAATCGATGAAATATATGGTGCTCCGAGGTTGCCGGTTGTAATGTTGCCGATGCTTTGTCGCCAGATGGGGTTGAAAATCTGAAAAGAGGTGGTTATGGTATCCACAGTTAGGGTGTCGGCAAAGGTGAAATCGTCGATGTAGCGCCAAGTCTTCACCAATGGCTTAATTGTAGTTTTCACCTGCTTATCGCCACCACTACTGTTGCTTTTGCGCATTGCCGGCATATTCTGAGCCTGAAGCAAAAGGCCGCTGCCCAATAATAAAACTATATATATCAGTTTCCTCATGATCGTTGTTCAACTTCAAACTACAAAAATAAACAACCCCACGATATATATGGCAATAAATGGATAAATACCAGCAATTCAGCAATTAATTTTTTCTTCATTGTTTTAATGGTGGCCGAGTTTGTGGACAGTATTCACCCAGGTCGGT
>JBDHYT010000141.1:0-6934 GCA_039811485.1 Marinilabiliaceae bacterium
ATCAAGCAGTTCAGCCATCTGATAGGGCAAAAAACCGAGACGATACATCCCCGTATCAATTTTTATATGAACAGCAGCATTGTCAAGTCCCTGACGTCCAACCGCCCTGGCATATTTCCGCAGCATATCCACATTATATATCTCAGGTTCAAGATCATAATCGAGCATCATGCCAAAGCTACGCACATCGGGATTCATCACTATTATTGGCAGACTTATACCTGCCGCCCTCATATCGTATCCCTCATCAGCAAAGGCAACACCAAGATAATCAACCTTTTGATGCTGCATCAGACTTGCAATCTCATACGAGCCGCTACCATACGAAAAGGCTTTGAACATTGCAAGAATTTTGGTGTCGGGCTTGAGGCTTTTTCGGAAAGTATTTATATTGTCGGCCAGCGCATTAAGATTTATCTCCATCACCGTCCTGTGCCGTTTCTGTTCAAGCATCTCCACAATACGCTCAAACATAAAAGCTCTTGCCCCTTTAAGCAGGATTGCTTCGTTACGGAAGTCGCTCATCGACATCTCGCCAAGAAACTGTGCTGTGGAGATAAAAAACCGGCTGTTGGCAACTCGTCCATTTAAGGCAGCAGTAATTGCAGAACCAATTCCGATGAGCCTTTTCACACCCTTCTCCTCTATAAGATCGACAACCTGCGAATAGAGTTTATCGGCCGAAACGCCCGTCTGGTAAATATCAGAAAGAACCAACGTCGGTTGGAGTCCTTTTTTATTTCCCTGCTGATGTAGAAAATCGAGTGCTATCTCGAGCGAATTGATATCGGCATTATAAGCATCGTCGATAATAAGGCAGTTGTTATGACCCTCCTTTTGTTCAAGCCTCATCCCTACCGTCTCGAGCGATGCACTTCTACCCGCCACATCATCAATGGCAATGCCTTTGAAGAGCGAGTAACATACTGCATGAAGGGCATTTTCAACTGATGCGGCATCGGTAAAAGGAACCGAAAAGCTAAAAGTGCCGCCTGAATATACACACTCGAATTTAGTATAACCGTTGGTGGTACTTTGATTGATAATCCTAAGAATATCAGAGCTGCTCCTCCCCCACGAAACAAGTTTCTTTCCTGGGTACAAAGCCCTTATAGCTGGAGCAACAACCTCATTATCACCACAAAACAGAACTACCGAGGCATTTTTACATAGTTTCAGTTTTTCGTTAAGTTTCTCTTCTTTTGATGAAAAATTTTCCTGATGCGCCGCACCGATATTGGTAACAATAACCTCACTGGGAGATATAATTCGTTCAAGCACAGCCATTTCACCAGGTTTGGAGATTCCGGCTTCTATTATTCCAAGTTCGGTATCGGCAGTGAGCTGCCACAGCGAGAGAGGCACTCCCACCTGACTGTTGTAGCTGCGGGGCGACCTGACATTAACTATATCATTGCCAAGCAGATGGCTAACCCACTCTTTCACTATTGTCTTACCATTACTTCCGGTAATCGCAACAACCTCACAACCAACTATTTGACGATGAGCAGCAGCAATTGACTGCAATGCAACAACACAGTCATCGACCACAATAAACGAAGCATCAGGGAACGACGATTCGCGCATAAAACGGTGTGAAACGATAAATGCCCGCACACCCTTTTCGTACAGTTCGGCAACATACTGATGCCCGTCGTGCATTGCACCTTCGATGGCAACGAAAATCGTTCCTTCGGGTTTAAATAGTTTGCGGCTGTCGATGATAAGCCGCGATATAGTCCGTTCGCTACCTTTAAGATGGCCGCCGCAAAATGATGCAATACGGCATAAGGAATAATCAGCCATTTTTACTCTTTTGAATCTTTTTATAATAACAGGTGCGGCAAAGCGGCTCATATTCATTCTTTTCGCCAAGCAGCACAAGCTTATCGGCATCCGACAAACGATGAGAGAATGTGGCTAAACTTCCGCACTCCATACATATAGCATGCACCTTCGACACATATTCGGCCACTGCCATCAGTGCCGGAATCGGCCCAAAGGGTTTCCCTTTAAAATCCATATCGAGTCCCGCCACTATTACACGCACTCCCTGATTGGCCAGGAAGACACATACATCAACAATACCCGGATCGAAAAACTGAGCCTCGTCGATTCCCACCACATCGACATCCGAAGTCAGAAGAAGAATGTTCTGCGACGAATCGACGGGGGTTGAAAGAATAGCATTGGCATCGTGCGACACCACATCAACACTACTATAGCGCGTATCAATCTTAGGTTTGAAAATCTCAACCTTCTGCTGGGCCAATCTGGCACGCCTAAGACGCCTGATAAGCTCTTCGGTCTTACCGGAAAACATCGAACCACAGATTACCTCAATCCATCCACGCCGCTTGTCGCGATTTGCCTTGTTTTCGAGAAACATGATTTATTTTTTAAGCTAAAAGCTATAATGTGAAACATCTTAATGTTGTGTATGATAAAAAATTTAAAATCATTTTTTCATACCTTTGCAAAAGTAAGAAAAACCTTGTTTTAATATAATGGAAAAGGACGCTATTATTAATATACTTCTCAACGACATCAGAGAGATGGAGTTGCTGATATCAACCTTTAGAGGAAAACCATCGGTTCCGGCAACATATTTCAAACTGGCAAAATCGAAACTTGCCAATATAGGTGAGGAACTAAGCATGGTTGAAGAGCTATATGCCACAACAGCAACCTTAAACGGCAATTCAACAACAAGTAACACCCCAATACCGGCCACAGCCACAAATACATCCGTAGCTACTCCGCCCCGCGAAGAAGAGCCACAACCGGCCACAGCCACACCAACTGTTGTTGGGAAGAGTCAACCCGCTACATCAGCAACAATTCAGCCGGCCAAAGATTCTGCACCAATAGTTGCACCCGACTCAGAAATGCTTGAACTCATAGAAGAGACACCTGCACCAGAGGTTAAAATAGTGCCACCAGCCATACCACAGCCGATACCTGAGAAAAAAGAGGCGGTTAAAGAGACAGTGTCGGTAATCGAGCCTAAGGTAACAGAGCCACAGTCCATTATATCACAAACAACTACCAAAACCGATAAAAACACATTGGGCGAGACCCTGGTTCAAAACCAACAGTCGATAAACGAAACTCTGGGAAAAGGGATTTCCCATGAGGATCTGACAAGTTTTGGCACACCGGTGAACGACATAAAAAAAGCAATAGGACTCAACGACCGTTTCTATTTTCAACGGGAGTTATTCGGCAACAACAGCAATCTGTTTAACAGCACGTTAGAGCAGATCAACACCTTTGCAAATTACAACCAGGCATATATGTTTCTTAAAAGTAATTTTACCTGGGACGAAACAAAACCCGAGACAGAAGAGTTTTTAAGGGCAGTACGACGCAGGTTTTTATAAAAAGAGATGGGCAAACTATACATAATACCAACTCCTGTTGGCAACCTTGAGGATATCACACTCAGAGCATTACGAATTTTGAAGGAGGTATCGTTCATACTTGCCGAGGACACACGTACCACCGGCTTTCTTCTGAAACACTATAATATAGAATCAAAGTTGGTAAGTCACCACAAGTTCAACGAACACGCCACGGTAAACCGGGTAGTGAACCAGATACTTGCAGGCGAAGATGCAGCATTGGTATCGGATGCAGGGACACCTGCCATCTCCGATCCCGGATATCTGGTGGTAAAACACTGCATTGATGCCGGTGTGGAGGTAGAGTGTCTGCCCGGAGCCACTGCATTTGTGCCGGCATTGGTTGCCAGTGGCCTGCCCAACGACCGATTCTGCTTTGAAGGATTTCTGCCACAGAAAAAAGGCCGGCATACAAGGCTTATGCAATTAGCAAACGAAACAAGAACCATGATTCTTTACGAATCGCCCTTCCGCCTGATAAAAACACTCGAACAATTGGGCGAATATCTTGGGATGGAGCGTAAGTGCTGCGTTTCGAGAGAGATAAGCAAACTGCATGAAGAAAACATGCGTGGAACAATATCTGAAGTAATACAATATTTCGGAGCAAAAACCGTTAAAGGGGAGATAGTAATCACAGTAGAAGGATTAAACATCAAAGACAAAGAGAATCAAAACAATTAATTATTAATGTTATGAAAAACATCATCATCATTATTGCAACAGCATTCATTGTTTCATCGTGCGGTTTGGGTTCTGCATCCAAAGAGATGAAAATGCAGAACGACTCTTTAAGAATGGTCAACACTCTTAAGGACAGCCACATGAACAGTCTGATAACCTCACTTATCGATATTCAGGACAATCTGCAAAACATCAAGGAAAAAGAGAATCTGATATCGGTAAATGTATCGTCGGGCGACAAGGTGAATACCTCAATGAAAGAGCAGATCAACCGCGACATACAGCTGATTTACGATCTGATGATCCAGAACAAGGAGAAAATAACCCAGCTTGAGGCTCAACTGAAAAGTTCGGGTGCTAAGAACAACAATCTCACAAAACTCATTGCCGGCCTCAACAAACAGATTGAGACACAGGAAATTGAGATTCAGCGACTCAACGACCTTCTGGCCTCAAAAGATATCCAGATTGGCAATCTGAATCGCTCTGTTGCCGGATTACGCACCTCTGTTGACTCACTGAGCACCGAGCACAAAAAAACAAAATCAAAACTTCAGTCAACAACCGAAGATTTGGAGAGAGGATTTTATGTAATTGGATCAAAGAAAGAGCTTAAGGAGAAAAAAATTATCACTTCTGAAGGTCTGTTCTCTGCCAAAAAGATTATGGCCGGCAACTACGACAACGGCATCTTTACGCAGGTGAACGTGACTCAGCTTGAAGAGATTCCACTTATGTCGAAAAAAGCCAAAGTTTTAACCAACCACCCAAAAAACTCCTACTCATTGGTTGAAGACCAAAAGGGAAGCCTTACATTGGTAATAAAAGATAAAGAGGAGTTCTGGAGCGTGTCGAAGTACTTAGTAGTACAAGCAAATTGATTTTTATTTTATATTTGCAATCCTGGGGCTCTGCTCCAGGATTTTTTTTATTTACAAACGTTTTTGCAATGCTTAAAAGTAAATATCGCCACCTCTTTTTCGACCTCGACCACACCTTGTGGGATTTCGATAGCAACAGTACCGACACATTAGTGGAGCTATACGACCAGTATGGGCTTGAAAAATACTTTGACAGCTTCGAGACTTTTCACAAACAGTATGAAAAGCACAATACCACCCTCTGGCGACTCTACCGTGGGGGGAAAATAAAAAAAGGCGAACTCAATTTTGAGCGTTTCCGGCAGCCACTTCAGAGTGCAGGCTGTACCGACGAGGATATGGCACGCCGGTTGAGCAGCGATTACCTTATTGTAAGTCCCACAAAAACGGCACTTCTACCCTACGCCGCCGGGATACTCGACTATCTGAAGGAGAAATACAGCCTGTACATCATCAGCAACGGATTCAACGAAGTGCAACACCGCAAACTGGAGCTGAGCGGCATACGCCACTATTTTAAAAGGATATTTATTTCGGATATTATAGGCATACATAAACCCAACCGCGACTTTTTCGACTACATTGTTAAGAGCACAAATGCACGCAAGAACGAGTGTATAGTGATTGGCGACAGCATAGAGACCGATATCGAGGGCGCACTTAATGCCGGCCTGGATGCCATTTTCTACAACTCGCGGGCCATAGTCCACGACAAAGAGGGGCTGATAGAGATAAGCTCGCTGCAACAGTTAAAAAACTACCTGTAACCAAAAAGGCTGCACATGAATGGCAGCCTTTTTTTATCTGTTTTTTTATTGCTTCAGAATGGCACGTCGTTGGTTGGAGGAAGGAAGTCGGGCATTGAGTTATTACCTCTGTTGATGCCCGAATCGAGAGTGACGGTTGCTGCACCGGCATCGACAAACTCCTGATTCATTCGCGATGCAAATGTCTGTGTCGAAAGCGATTCGCCATAGTTACCCATACCATAATCATCCTCCGGATCCTGGAATCGGGCCAGCTCGCTTCTAAATCTCAACCTTACATCGCCTGTGGCACCGTTACGGTGCTTTGCAATGATAATCTCAGCCATACCTATCAACGAGTTACCCTGCTCATCCTCTGTAATACGGTAATACTCTGGACGGTGGATAAAAAGCACCATGTCGGCATCCTGCTCAATGGCACCCGACTCACGAAGGTCGGAGAGTTGCGGACGCTTACCCTCTGCCCCGGCTCTTGCCTCAACACCCCGGTTCAGCTGACTAAGTGCGATAATGGGCACATTAAGCTCCTTGGCAAGCCCTTTGAGCGACCGCGAAATCATCGAGACCTCCTCTTGCCTGCTACCCGGATTCATACCACTGGCATTCATTAGCTGAAGGTAGTCGATAATGATAATCTTAATGTCGTGAAGTTTCTTAAGCCGCCGGCACTTGGCACGAAGTTCAAATACCGAAAGTCCGGGAGTATCATCAATAAATATTGGTGCATCAATAAGACTCTTGATCTTATGGTCGAGTTGGGCCCACTCCTGTGTTGAAAGGCTGCCGTTTTTAATCTTCTCTGCCTCAATCTCGGTCTCCGACACAATAAGCCTGTTAACAAGCTGTACATTAGCCATCTCGAGCGAGAACAGAGCCACAGGCTGTTTATGAGTGATGGCCATATTACGGGTCATCGAAAGCACAAAAGCAGTCTTACCCATTGCCGGACGTGCAGCCACAATAACCAGGTCGGATCGTTGCCAGCCGGATGTCATCCTGTCGAGACCGGTAAACCCACTTGGCACGCCGCTCAATCCGTCAGTGCGCTTGGCAGCCTCCTGCATCAGTTTGATGGCCTCTTCAATAACCGGATTAATCTGAATGGCCTCTCTTTTCATGCTACCCTGCGAAAGCTGATAAAATGTATTTTCGGCCTGATCCAGCAAATCGTCCACATCTATTGAGTCGTCATAACTCT
>JBDHYT010000142.1:0-6913 GCA_039811485.1 Marinilabiliaceae bacterium
ACTATAATCTGTTGAGCAAAAACAGGATTCCTATTGCTATGTTCGACCGCATCAACTTCAACATACACGGCCCCAAGGTGGTGGTTGATAACTACGACGGAGCATTTAAGGCCACCGAACATCTCATCACAAATGGCTACCGATGCATTGCACATCTGGCAGGCTCCATATCGAACAAGGTTTTTGAAGAGCGCGTGAACGGATTTAAAGATGCACTCGCCAAGCATAATATCCCACTTGAATCGCACATGATACTGTCGTGCAACCTCGACGAGAAGGATACACGCGAAGCATTTGCCCACTGGATGAGAATGCAACCCCGCCCCGATGCCATATTTACAGCAAGTGCCTCGTCGGGGCTCACCATCTGTGCTCTGGCTAAGTCGATGGGAATCAGCATTCCGACAGAACTGGGGATTATCACCTTTGGCAGCGAACCATGCCACGACCTCATATCACCCACCCTTTCGTCGGTTGATATACCCGGCCATGATATGGGCAAGACATCTACCGAACTACTAATCAAAACCATAGAGGAAAAAAACGACGATCAGTCAATGATATTGGCACCAATAAGGTTGCTTGTCCGCAACTCATCGTTCCGTCCTTGATTATTCTATTTTCAACAAAACATACAGCCATCGCAAAAAATACGATGGCTTTTTTTATCTATTACAACTAAAAAGAATCAGAAAGGTGATATTCCTGCAACCAATTGCACTATATTTGCAGATAAATTGCATTGAAATATCTTTAAGACTGAAAGATCAACACACCGAATATCTTTATACCACAGGACAATAATTCAACAAAAAGATTGTTTTGCATTTATTTTATGCAAACGCTTGCATTGATGTAAAAGATTTTTTATTTTTGTTACAAATTTCAATCTAATCACAATGCAAAGACTATTTCTATTTCTATCAATCTGGATTATGCTTGCACACTCAGGCTGTAGCCCAAGTCAAGAAATCAAGGCCGATTATCAGGCCCTCAACGACGGATGGTCGGTTCAATCGTCGGAAGGATTAACAGTAGGCGGCGATGTTATCTCCACATCAGGCTTCAACAGCCAGGAGTGGTACAACGCCAATATTCCTGCCACCGTATTTGCCGTACTAAGGCAAAACAACCTGCACACCGATATATTTATGGGCGATGGCATGGATAAGGTGGATAAGACGCCTTTTCAGAAACCATGGTGGTATCGCAAGAGCTTTACTGTAAACAAGGAAGAAAAAGCCACTTATCAGATTCAGTTTGAAGGCATTAACTACAAGGCCAACATCTGGATGAACGGTCAGCAGATAGCTACCGACAAAATTGTGGAGGGTCCGTTTGGCCGTTGGAGTTTCGATGTGTCGCAACACATCACCGATGGCGAGAATACGCTTGCAGTGGAGGTGATACCGGCAGTGAAAGGCGACCTAACCATTGGTTTTGTTGACTGGAATCCATCGGCACCCGACAATAATATGGGTCTGTGGCGCGGTGTATATCTGAAAAAATCGGGAGCAGTAAGCCTCGAGTCGCCTTTTGTTGAAACAAAACTTACTCCCGACAATGACATTGCCGAACTAACCGTGTCGGTGCTTGCCTCTAACCACAGCGACAAGGCTGTAGAGACCACCATCACTGTTACAACTCCCGAGCTTTTCAACATCAGCCAGAAAGTAACCATCGAGGCCGGTAAGACAAGCAACGTAGTATTTGATGCCGCCAACTTCCAGGCACTGAGAATTCAGAATCCCAAACTATGGTGGCCATTAAATATGGGCGAGCCAACACTACATAACCTCACCGTTACCGCCAAAGATGGCAACAGCACAAGCGACGAACTCAACTCACGCTACGGAATACGCCAGGTGGAGCAGTATCTAACAGCAAGAGGCGACAAAGGATTCAAAATCAACGGCAAACCAACACTTATCAAAGGCGGGGGCTGGGTTGACGACGTTTTCCTTGCCGATGAGGATGCTAAAGTGAAGGCTCAGGTGGAATACACCAAGCACATGAATATGAACACTATCCGCCTGGAAGGCTTCTGGGGAAAAAACAACACACTGTTTGATGCCTGCGACGAAAACGGAATTCTTCTGATGATAGGATGGAGCTGCCAGTGGGAATGGGAGGCATACTGCGGACGTCCCGAACTACCGTTCATGATGATTACAGGCGACGAAGAGATGGTACGTAACACACAAGCCTATGTATCGCAGGTTAAGCTGTTACGCAACCACCCAAGCGTATTCCTGTGGGTATTTGGCAGCGACAAGCTACCTCTTCCAAAGTTAGAGGCTATGCTGCATACCGAAATAGGCAAAGTAGATCCAAGCCGTCCGTTGCTTAGCAGCTGCAAAAACCGCGAGGTGATGACCAACGACTACCTTGTGAGCGAGGTTAGCGGTCCGGTAGGCGTAAAGATGCTCGGTCCATACAACTATGTACCACCTGTTTACTGGTTTATCGACACAATTGCCGGTGGTGCCTATGGATTTAACACCGAGACAGGCCCAGGCCCACAGGTATCGCCATTGGAGAGCATTCTTAAAATGATTCCTGCAGATAAACTGTGGCCAATCAACGAAATGTGGGATTACCACTGTGGACGTCATGAATTTGGCACGCTGTCCGGATGGCTAAAGACCTTCAACGCTCGCTATGGCGAAGCAAAAGACCTTGAGACATTTGCATTCAAAGCACAGATGGCCAACTATGAGGCAATGCGCCCCATGTTTGAAGCATTCCAGGTGAACCACGGTAAATCGACAGGTGTGATACAGTGGATGTTAAACTCGGCATGGCCCGAATTCTACTGGCAGCTGTACGACTATTACCTGATGCCCAACGGTGCATTCTACGGTGCACGCAAAGGCTGCCAACCGCTTAATATTGTATATCACTATAGCGAAAATGCAATATATGCAGTGAATGAACACCTTACTGCACACAACAACCTGAAGGCCCAGATCCAGCTCTTCGACATCAACTCTAAAGAGGTATATAATGAAGTGAAAGAGATAAGCCTTGATGCAGAGAGCGTTATCAAACTCACGTCGATACCGTCGAACCTGAAAACCGGCACCACATATTTTGCCGCTCTCAAGTTGATGGATGCCAACGAGGTAACCCTTGCAGATAACTTCTACTGGCTATCGTCCAAAGACGACAAGATGGCTTGGGAGAAAACCACATGGGTAAATACGCCAATGAAGGACTACGCCGACCTAAAGGGAATCAACACCATGCCAAAGGTATCGGTAAGCACATCGATGACTCAGCGTGAGGTTGCAGGTAAGCAGGAGTTCAAAGTAAAATTAGAAAACCCAAATCAATCTATAGCATTCTTCATCGAACTCACACTTGTAGATGAAGAGAGCGGTCAAACCTTATTACCGGTATTCTGGAGCGACAACTACGTGTCACTTCTGTCAGCCGAAACCAAAGAACTTACCGCCACCATTGCCAACGATGTAATTGGCAATCGCAAGGCTGTTCTTAAAGTAAAAGGTTGGAACGTAAATTAATGATTCAAAAGATTTCCGGCCTCACACCCGGAAATCTTTTTTCAACTAACCTGAAAATTTACCCAAACTGTGACAACAGTTTTTAAACATATTTTCTCATGACACAAGAGAGAACAGTGATTGGTGTCGATCTTGGCGGCACCAATATGAGGGCAGGACTTGTGAAGGATGGCAAAATTGCACGCCACGCCCAACGCCTTGTTCCAAAAACAGAGAACCCCGATGATGTAGTAAAGGCATTAAAGGAGGTGATAGCGGAAGTAATAACATCAGAGGTAACCGCCATAGGTATTGGTGTGCCAAGCCTGGTAGGCTCGCAAACAGGTATTGTTTACGATGTTCAGAACATACCGTCGTGGGAAGAGGTGCCACTAAAAGATATCCTTTCGGCTCATTTCAACCTACCTGTGTATATCAACAACGACGCCAACTGCTTTGCCGTGGGCGAGCGTGTATTTGGCAAGGGTAAGGAGTTCGATGATTTTGTGGGGTTGATTACCGGTACCGGCATGGGTGGCGGCATCATCAAGAACGGCCATCTGATGCAGGATCAGAACTGCGGAGCCGGTGAGTTTGGAATGATTCCGTACCTTGACCGCGATTACGAATTTTACTGTAGCGGCCAGTTCTTCACCAATATCTACGGTGTTGAAGGCCATGTGATGGCCCAACGTGCCAAGAGTGGTGATAGTGAGGCCATTGAGGCATTCGAAATCTATGGCCGTCATCTTGGCAAAGGCATCAAAGCAATACTTTTTGCAGTCGATCCTCAGGCTATAATCCTTGGAGGCTCGGTATCAAAATCGTTTGATCTTTACGAAAAAGCGATGTGGGAAGAAATAAAATCCTTTCCATACAGAATAACATTAAAAAATTTCAGAATTTTGCCATCTAATATGGAAGAAATTTCGATATTTGGGGCTGCAGCATTATGCATTAACAATTTAGAACACTAATCGCACTATGATACAGGATGTTTCGCTTTCAGGTCAGTTTTCAATAGGAGTTTTTCTCGAAGGAAGAAATCTTCAGGTAGGCTTGGTGAAGGATATGCAGGTAGAGAAGTTCTATCAGAAGGAGATAAACAACCGTGAAGCGGAAGAGGTTATCATCAAAGAGGTGATGGATGCCATAGATAAGGTAATAACTACAGAGGTGAAAGGAATCGGCATTGGTGTGCCCAGCATGGTGGATGTATCGCGAGGCATTGTGTACAATGTGGAGCATATTCCGTCGTGGCGCGAGGTGCACTTAGGCGACCTTCTTACCGAGCGATACCACATTCCTGTATATGTGAACAATGATGCTAACTGCTTTGCTGTGGGCGAAAAATATTTTGGCAAGGGTAAGAAATATGCCAATATGGTAGGTGTTATTCTGGGCGAAGGTCTTGGTTGCGGAATTATAGTGAACAACCGACTCTACTCAGGCACCAACTGTGGTGCAGGTGAGATAGGATATATTCCCTACAAAGACCACAACTACGAATATTACTGCACAAGCGGCTATTTCGACCTCAAATACGGCATTAAGCCGGAGATGCTTCTGACCAGAGCCCGCAAGGACGACAAGATTGCTCTTGCCATACTCGAGCAGTTTGGTGCCGACCTGGGCAATGCCATCAAAACCATAATGTACTCCTACGATCCCGAATGTATTATACTGGGTGGGTCGATTGCCAGCTTCTTCCCATTCTTCAGCACCCAGATGTGGAAAGTCATCCGTACGTTCCACTACGAGAAGAGTGTCGAAAAACTAAAAATCGAGATATCCGACCAGGAGAAGATATCGGTTCTGGGAGCCGCCGCGCTCTACTACGATGCCAGAACAATCATCTGATAAAATAAGAAACGGGGAATAATCGAAACTCTTCCCCGTTTTTTTTATCTCTAACTACAATCTCAAGGCAACTTTTCAAAGTCGATGGCAGGCACAGTGCCCGTGGGCTCCCGCTCGAGCATTGAGCCTATTGGCGTGGTAACGCTGAAGAATCCGCAGTTTTTCATATAAAACCTGCCATCCTCTACCCCTCCGCCATAATCCATACGCGACTCTTTGCGGGCTGTGGCATCGGCCGAGAAGCGGGCTTTGGTAAGTTCGAACCACGCACCACTGGTGTTGCAAACCCACTGATTACCATACAGTCCCTTTCGCTCAATGGCTCCACTGTTGGTAAGGAAATTTTCAAGGAATGAATGGGTGTGCTTAATATATGTTGTGGTGTGCGGTCTTCTGAAAGATGCCATCAACTCCCAGTCACCGTTGCCGGGATGCATAAAATAGGCTGTGTAATCGGTGCTGTTGTTTACCGATGGCTCTGTCTTTAGCAGAAACTTATATGTTACGCCTGCACTCCAGTTGAAAATGCGGTAGCTCTGTCCGCCCGAACCTTCATTGCCAAATTCACCCGTACGTACCTCATCACCTTTTTTCAGAAGCACTATCTTCTGATCCTCCGGAATTGCTTTTGGGTCATCGGTATTGAAGGGACTCCACACCGAAAATAATACACGCCGCTCTGTCTCAGAGTTAACCTGTATTCCAAAATATCCTTCGCCGAAGCCGTTGGCCATAAAGTATGACCCCACCACGTCATCGCCTTCGGGAATGGTCACTTCGTTGTAGAACCACTTTATATCTCCTGCATCATCGGGCAGCTGATAATTGAGGTGTACCGATGGCCCCCGACGTCCCCAGTAAAAATCGTCCTTTACAAAATAAACGGCAGATTCACAAACAGTTCCACCAATCATCAACGACGAAATATCGGCATAAATCTCGCCGGCCTTCGAAAGAGCTTCAATAGTAATTTTCTGGTAGCCTGGCTCAGCCACCTTAAACGTACCGACATTGATGGTCTTGTAATCGACTGATGCAACGTTGATTATATACGACTGTTTGCCAAGCGACACCTTTAATACCGATGTACCACTGCTGCAACGAGCCTTGATACCAAGATTCATTGTTCCGGTGATGGTTGGTTTTACAAATACTCCCACCACGTCACTGTTGTTAGTCCAATGCACAAGCCCCCGTGATGTAATCATATTTCTGTTGGCTGCCGGATTGGTGGTAATCCATCCGTTTCCCTCCATAGGTATCTCATATTTGAAAACAGGCAATTCTCCATCACCTGCCAACCCCTTGGGCGGAAGACAGCTAAACCACAATGCTGCCGTAATAACAAGCAGTGACACAGACACTTTACTTACAAGTCTATTCATAATAAAATCTAAAGTCAATTCATTTATTTCAGAAGTGTAAAGATGCCAAATCGGACAGACCTAAGGCAGGAAGAAAAAAATAAAATTCAGTAAATACCCATCAAAAAAAGGCTAAATCATTCATGATAGGGTAAAAATCATTCATTATAGATATGGAATTTA
>JBDHYT010000143.1:0-6901 GCA_039811485.1 Marinilabiliaceae bacterium
GCAACTTCGGTGATGCAGATTTTGGTGCAGGGACAGCGACTCAATGGAAATATCACCCTCAAGTTATCGGGTCTTCAGTCGGGACAATTCACTGTGTCGCCAACTGTAATAACCAAAGAGGAAGCAGCAGCAGGCAAGAACGTAACAATAACATTTATGCCGCTTAAAGCCGAAACAGCCTCAGCACAGCTAACCATCGATGGCGGAGGAGTAACCCAGCAGGTATCCGTAACTCTACAGGCCACTGCAATAGAGAGCTTTACAGCACTTCAGGCAACCGAAGTAGGGCAACGACAGTTCACCGCCAACTGGTCAGCATCCTCAACAGCGACCAATTACGAGCTTAATGTATATCAACTTACTTCACAAAGTTCTGGTGGTGAAGAGATACTATTCCAAAGCAGTTTTGATAAAATACCTTCTGGCTGGTCAACCGATGGATATACTGCACAGGAAGATGGAGCTACCAGACTGGCATCGGGAAAACAAAACGGAGTTCTGATTTCACCCCCAATGGATCTGTCTGCATCAGTAACATTAATTGTGAAGGCAAAGAGATATGGCGACGACAAAGAGCCCAAGCTCTACATTTCGGTTGACAACAAAGAGGCAGGCACAATTACCACAACCGAAAAAACAGGCGAATTCCGCATTATTCTGCCCACGGGAACCGACCAGTCGGAGATACAGATAAAAGCACTCAAAGGAAACAGGGTGTATGTGTCGCATGTATCGCTGGTTACTCCCGGAGAGAGTGTGGCAACCGTTCCTGTAAGCGGTTATCCGGTGCTAACTGGTATGGTAAATTCATACACAGTAACCAATCTTCAGCCCGACCAGGTGTATTACTACACTGTAAAAACAATTGGCCCTAAACCGGCCACCTCGGAAGTGATTACTGTCAAGACACGCATTAACACGTCGGTAGGCAGCACCGAACTCGATAAGGTAACGTTGACATCAAAGGATGGTGTAATCTACTTTTTCAATCTTCCACCCGACTGCACCATCAGAGTAAGCGACCTGAGCGGCAAGGTGCTGAAATCGTTGAAAAGCACATCGGCTCACGAGATGATGGAGATAACTACCAGCGGTATTGTACTTATCAATATCACCCACAAAAAAGGCAGCAGGACAATAAAGACTAACCTGAGGCAGTAAAATAAAAAGAGGCTGCAGATTGTCAATCTGCAGCCTCTTTTATTTATTAACACCACCGAAACATTACAGCGGCATATTGCCGTGTTTTTTGTGTGGATGGGTACGTATCTTATTATGAGTCAGCTCAAGAGCCTGAATCAATTTCAACCTTGTCTGGCGCGGCATAATTATTTCGTCGATATAACCCTTTTCGGCCGCCTGGTAAGGATTGGCAAAATTGGCTGTATAATCGTCCAGAGCTTTGTTCTTCGCCTCTTCCGAAGCATTTCGATAAAGTATATTAACGGCACCCTGTGCTCCCATTACTGCAATTTCGGCCGTTGGATACGACATATTGTAATCGGAGCCCGTTTGCTTGCTCGACATCACAATATATGCGCCACCGTAAGCTTTACGCAGGATAAGCGTAATTTTGGGCACTGTAGCCTCAATATAGGCATATACAATTTTTGCACCATGCCGTATGATTCCGTTGTGCTCCTGCTCGCTTCCGGGAAGGAATCCTGGTACATCCACAAGGGTAACGATAGGAATATTGAAACAGTCGCAGAAACGGATAAAACGAGCAGCTTTGTCGGATGCATCAATATCGAGCACACCGGCAAGGAATGCAGGCTGGTTGGCCACAATACCTACGGTACGTCCATCCATTCTGGCAAAGCCTATTACCACATTTTTGGCAAAATGTGCCATCACCTCAAAGAAGTAATTATCGTCGGCTATTGATTCAATTATCTCCTTCACATCGTAAGGCTGGTTTGGATCCGACGGGATGATACGCTGAAGTGCTTCATCCTCACGTTTTGCATCATCGGTTGTGGGCCGCACCGGTATATCTTCGAGGTTGTTGGATGGCAGGAAGCTAAGCAGCTCACGAATACCCATCAGCACCTCTTCCTCTGTATTTCCCATGAAGTGAGCCACACCGCTCTTGCTATTGTGGGTATAGGCACCGCCAAGTTCCTCTTTGGTAACGGTCTCGTGAGTCACAGCCTTCACCACATCCGGGCCGGTGACAAACATATTGCTCTTTTCCTTTACCATGAAGATGAAGTCGGTAAGGGCTGGCGAATAGCAGGCACCACCCGCGCATGGCCCGAGGATTGCCGAAATCTGGGGCACTACACCCGAGGCTAATGTATTCTGAAAGAATATGTTGGCATAACCGGTAAGACTGTCGATTCCCTCCTGGATACGGGCACCACCCGAATCGTTAAGGGCAATTACCGGAGCTCCATTTTTCAGAGCCATAGTCTGTACCTTCACAATCTTGTTGGCATTGGTGATGCTTAGCGAGCCACCAAAAACGGTGAAGTCGTAGGCATACACATAAACCAGTCTGCCATCGACCTTACCGTAGCCCGAAACAACGCCATCACCTGGAATCTTCTCCTCCTGCATACCGAAATTGGTACAGCGGTGAGTCACAAATTTGTCAAACTCAACAAAAGTTCCCTTATCAAGGAACAAATTGATACGTTCACGAGCCGTCAGACGACCTGCTTCGTGCTGTTTTTCAATCTTTTTCACGCCACCACCAAGCTCTGCAGCCTTGTCGCGTGCAATAAAATCATCGTATATCTTACTATTGTCCATCTTCTTCGTTATTTGATATTATATCAAGTTTAATCATCGGTTGGCCCGAAACAACAGAATCGCCTTCGGCAACCATCACCTCACGCACCACACAGTCGCCCACCACTTTAAGGTTGCTCTGCATCTTCATGGCTTCAAACACAATAAGCACATCACCATCGGTGGCACTGTCGCCTGGAGCCACGTTCACCTTCACTATCTTGCCTGGCATAGGGGCAGTGATGGTCTCATCCTGACGGCCTTCGTCCTTACGCCGCGACCGGATGTACTTCTCTTGTGCATCCACAACTTCTACGTCGTAGGAGTTGAATCCACGATTGACCTTGTATTTTTTAATATTGCCCATCTTCACAATCTCCATATTGAATGAGAGACCATTGTAGATGACCGAACACACACCATTGTCGGCTATAACGATATCGACATCGTACTCCTTGCCATCAACGGTCATTTTCACCTGGTTACCCTGCTTCTGATTAAGCTCAACTTCGGCAACCCGCTTACCTATATGTAGTTCCATCTATTATCTGTATTTTTTTAGATTCCCAATAATCCTTTGCGTTTACCAAACTCCCGCCAACGGTTGAGTGTACCCGAATTGGACGAACCACCAACAGTGGCACTGCCAATCTCCTCGAGCGATACCAGATAGTTGATTTTGGCAGCTATAAGAACCATATCCTCAACTATTTTCTCATCCACTTGGCCCGGCTGATTCTCTTTTAGATATGTACGCAGTGCATCGCCATTTTTCTCAAGGAAGGCAGTGTCGTACTCACCCTTCACAAAGTCGGGCATATTAACGATGGCATTCAGGTAGGGGATATTGGTTTTGATACCGGTGATTTTATACTCATCCAGAGCAGCACGCATACGCTGGATTGCGTATTCGCGGGTTGTAGCTCTAACAATCAGCTTCGATATCATTGGGTCGTACCATAGAGGCACTTCAAATCCCTCGTATATATAGCTGTCGATTCTCACTCCAAGGCCGTTAGTATCGGTTATCTGCTTAACCAGGCCTGGCGAAGGCATAAAATCGTTGTCGGGATCCTCGGCACATATACGGCACTCGATGGAGTGTCCGCGCTGAAACACATCTTCCTGTCTGAGATGCAGCGGCAGACCAGAAGCCACGTAAATCTGCTCTTTCACCAGGTCAACCGTAAGCACCTCTTCGGTAATAGGGTGCTCAACCTGAAGCCTGGTGTTCATCTCGAGAAAATAGTAGTTGTAGTTCTTGTCAACCAGAAACTCAATGGTTCCGGCACCAATATAATCAACAGCTTTGGCTGCAGCAACGGCTGTTTTCCCCATCTGCTCACGCAACTCTGGCGTAAGGAATGGCGACGGGCTCTCCTCCACTATCTTCTGATGGCGGCGCTGTACCGAACACTCGCGGTCATAAAGATGTATCACATTTCCTTGCGTATCGCCAAGTACCTGAAACTCGATATGATGCGGCTCTTCAATATATTTTTCGATATACACGGTTTCGTCGCCAAAGGATGAGAGAGCCTCCATCCTGGCGGCAGTATAAGCCTCAGCCACTTCGTTTTCGGAACGGATAAGGCGCATCCCTTTACCGCCTCCTCCCGAGGCAGCCTTAAGGATTACAGGGAATCCGATATCGGCACATACCTTTTTAGCCTCATCCACCGATTGGAGCTGGCGTTCAATTCCCGGCACCACAGGTACTCCTGCCGCAATCATACTCTGGCGGGCAGAAATTTTATCGCCCATGCGGTCGATAGTCTCAGCCTTAGGACCAATAAATACTATACCTGCTTCGGTACAGCGACGGGCAAACTCGCTATTCTCTGATAAAAAGCCATATCCCGGGTGGATGGCATCGGCACCACATTTAAGGGTAACATCAATAATCTTATTAATATCCAGATAGCTCTCCTTCGATGGAGCAGGCCCCAGATTGTAAGCCTCATCGGCAAGCATCACGTGCTTCGACATACGGTCGGCATCAGAATATAACGCTACTGAAGTTATATTCATCTCACGGCACGAACGAATAATTCTAACCGCAATTTCACCACGGTTGGCCACGACAATTTTTCTAATCATACTTTTAAGTTTGATTCATTTGAGAGGCATTACATATTACATGCCAAATAAAAACCGTTTTATAAATGGTTAAAAAATCTCCTTTAACAACACCATGGTATGCTGTACAACAGCTTTACCACCTCTAAAGACAATTAACGTATCGATATTGTTGCAACATTGTTGACAAAAAAGCCAAATTCAAAACAAATTTAAAGCAATTTCGCTCTATTCCTAAACAACCGTTATAAAAAAACATGAAAAACCACAAAAACAAAGAAGGCTGCTCTGTTTTCACATTGCAGCCCTTATCGTTATAATATTCTGTTTGGCATTAACTGTTGAGCAATCTCTTTGCTGTCTCCGATATATCCTTTCCATCGGCCTTCCCGGCAAGTTCTTTTGAGGCCACCCCCATCACTTTGCCAATCTCTTTGGCCGAAGAGGCTCCGGTGCGTGCAATAATCTCTTTCAGTGCAGTTTCAAGTTCGGCCGGCGACATGGCTGCCGGAAGGTAAACCGAAATAACATCGGCTTCGGCATTCTCTTTGCCTGCCAGGTCTTCGCGTCCCTGTTGGGTAAATATCGCAGCTGCATCGCGACGCTGCTTTACCATTTTCTGCAATATGCGGGTTACATCGGCATCGGCAATTTCGCCGGATGCTCCCTTGGCTGTTTTTGCTTCAAGCAGCTCTTTTTTAACACCTCTCAAAGCATCAAGTCTCAGGCTGTCGCGAGCCTTCATTGCTGTTTTGATATCCTCTGTAAGTTGTTCTAAAAAATCCATTGTACCTCTATTTTTGTTTTTCCGAGACTTTATATCTAAGAAACATAACATTAACAATCAATCCACATTATCGTGTAGAAACGTATTTGGCCCTATGGACAAGTCACCACGACCTTTTGATGATACAGTAAAACGGCTTACGCTTCGCTGAGACTGCTGGTTTTGATTCCCGTCAAAAGGTTGATTCCCGCCAACAGATTGCTCCATCTGCCGTCTCTTATAAGCCGGCACATTCTCCATCTGGGTAAGCAACACCTCGTTATCGTAAAACTCCTCAAGATCTACGCGGGAGTACGCCTGATGCGCCCCACTCTGAGGCGTTGGTCGAAACACCACATTGGGCTCCCCCTCTCTGGCTGGCATGGCCGGTTTGGTGGAGTAAAGCATATCTATCATCCGTTTTCTATGTTCTTCCATGTCATCAAAGCTCACCTCACGGCTTCTCTCATCGTCATCGTCGGCAACAACAGAATCGTCATCATTACTTACAGTTCCATCCTCATCGATGGTGACACGGGTCACTTTTGGCTGGCTCTCGGCCACACGGTGAAGGAAAGAGGCAGACTCGAAACCGGTAGCGACAATAGTAACATTGACCTTTTCTCCCAGATTTTCATCGATAACCGAACCCCATATAATGGTTGCTGTATTGCCCACAATCGACTTCACATAGTCGGTGATGATACCAAGCTCGCTGGTCTTTATCTCCTTTTCTATTCCTGATGTTATATTGAGAAGGATATTTTTGGCACCGCGTATGTTATTGCTGTTGAGCAGCGGCGATGTTAGTGCCGCTTGGATGGCATCTATTGCCCTCTCCGGCCCCTCACCCTCGGCCGAACCCATAACAGCCACGCCACTTTTGCGCATCACAGTCACAACATCGGCAAAGTCAACGTTGATATATCCCGGGCGGGTAATAATCTCGGCAATACCTTTGGCTGCCGTTGCCAGCACATCATCGGCCTTTGAGAAAGCTACCGAGATACCAAGGTCGCCATACATTTCGTTAAGCTTTTGGTTATTGATAACAAGCAACGAATCGACATGTTTCTCCATCTCGGCAATACCTTCAATGGCCTGACTTATACGCAGTGTGCCCTCGAAAAGAAACGGAAGTGTAACGATTCCCACCGTCAATATTCCCATTTCGCGAGCCGCCTGTGCAATTACAGGAGCCGCACCAGTACCTGTGCCACCACCCATCCCGGCAGTAACAAACACCATTTTGGTATTGTCGGAGAGCAGTTTTTTGATATCTTCGATAGACTCTTTAGCACTATCGCGCCCTATCTCGGG
>JBDHYT010000144.1:0-6817 GCA_039811485.1 Marinilabiliaceae bacterium
CACGCAAAACATCAAAAACTACAAATCCTTAAAGAACAGCCACTTTGCGTATTTGCCCTGTTGAAGTTGGGTTAAGTTGGTTATAGTAATATCAACTTAAAATTTAGCATCATGAAATCGACGTTATTAACTCTGATAAGTTTTGTGGCTCTATTTCTATTTAATGGATGCCACAAATATGATGGCGACGAGGATGAGACCACCAAAACCGTCACCAAAAATTTTATTTCTGAAGGCGCTAAAGATGGCTACATGGAATATAGAGGGACTATTTTTAGGCCTTTGAAGTTTGATTTTTACTCACACTCTACCGGCAAGGCCCTTTGCATAGGTTGGTCGGAAAACAGTAATCCCATGAGAGGATTTTTAAGCTTCGATATTTCGCAATTAACTCCACCCACCGGTGAAAAACTTATTATTGAGGATGTCACGCTCAGTGTTTTTGAAGTGAACACCAATCTTTTGCCATTCACAACCGACGGTCAGAGAGTTGTAAAATGTTATCTGGTAACTTATGGCACATTGGCAAATGAAAGCTTTAATCTTTCTCCATTGGCTGATTGCGGAACTATTGCAACAAACGGTTATAACAGTTTAAAAGAGCACTCCCTTAAAGTGACCACTCCTGTCAAACAATTTATTGCAGATAATCCAACAAACAAAGAGATTCAATTCAGACTACAGTTTGAAGGAGATACCAACGTAACAACTCCGTCAAATTTAAAAAATGCAATGTGGCTTATCTTTAGTGGCGATGAGGAGTCTAAAACAGATTACCGGCCAAGGTTAAGGATTAAGTATCATTTCGAAAAATAGTTTTGCACGTATATCCTAACCAACTTGCCGAGCCGGATAAAAAGGCACATAAGTCTGTAACCAGCAAAGGTTTTGGCATACTCTATTGTTTTATTAACGAATAATTTTGTAAATTACTTATTATTATCACTCCGAAAGGTAACAAACTATACCATAGGGTTTAACACTGTTTTTTTTAAAGAATTTAACCGATCATTTTCTGCCATGCAGAAACGACTAATGAAAATGGTACGGAAACCATAGTTTCCCATACGTGAGCAAGCTTAGTGAGAACCATAAACATACTCCAGATGAGAAGTTTGATATTGTGCATGTTACTATGTTTGATATTCATTCTGCCGTTGTATGCACAGGACTTATCGGAAATAAAAAATGCCAAACCGGTAGCCATCAATGGTAATATTGGCTTGAGCAGCTCTTTCTATTCGGTTTCGGGCATTCCCGACCGTCAGGCACCCTTCTCATACGGAATAAATGCCAATGCTACCCTGTCGGTTTATGGTATAGATATGCCCTTTTCGTTCACCTGGTACGACAACAATAAAAAGGGCAACTTCAGCCAGCCGTTCAACCAGTTTGGCATCAGCCCCACATACAAATGGCTTACAATGCATCTGGGGTATCGCAATATGTCGTTTTCGGAGTTTACACTCAATGGCTACACTTTTCTGGGTGCAGGAGTCGAAGCTAAACCGGGGAAATGGCGATTAGGCGGTATGTATGGCAAATTTAATCAGAACTCTGTTTTCGACCTTGCAATGGCCGACTCGCTGCCCAAGCTTACCAGAACAGGATGGGCGGCCAAAATAGGTTACGGCACCGAAAAGAGCTTTGTTGATGTTTCGATTCTCAGGATTGGCGACAACGCTTCAAATTTCGACCCCAACAAGTATAAGCCCGGAAATCCTATGCCGGAACAGAATCTTGCCTTAGGTCTCACATCGAAAGTTGAAATAACGCCTAATCTGTTCTTTACATTTGACGGCTCGTATAGTTTCATGACTCTCAACCGCACCATCAGCAAAAACGATTCAATAGACGGCCTGCTAAAGTTTGCCTCCAACTTTATAACCATAAATAACACAAGCAGTTATTACAAGGCATTCAAAACAAGCATTAACTACAAATTTACACCTACCATAATATCGGGAATTGAATACCGCCGCATAGATCCGGGTTTCAGGTCGATGGGAAGCTATTTTTTCAATAACGATGTGGAGCATATCACATTCAACCAGTCGCTCGGCATCAACGAAAACAAGATAACCATCAGAGGTTCGCTGGGATTGCAGCGCGATAATCTTGATCATAACAAAAACAGTACTTCAAGGCGTGTTATTGGCGCACTGTCAGGCAATTACACTATCAACCAGAACTGGGCTGTGGATGCATCGTTCAATAATTTTGCAACAAACCAGCGGGCGTTCAAGACTGCCGCCAGCGACACTCTGCAGATCAGGCAGGTCAACAGGACCATCAGCCTGACACCCAGATACATGAAAGTATTGGAGAAAAGCTCCCATCTTGTAATGCTCAATCTCAACATAAGCACATTGGAAGACAAAAACAAAAAAACTGCCGGCATGACCAATACCGACACATACATGAGTCTGCTGATGTATAATTTAGGGTTGCCTGAGTTAAAAATCAACATGTCGGCGGGCATCAACTACACACTCATGACCAATAAGCATTTTGAAAACGAACTTATTGGAGGAACACTCACCATTTCAAAGGTGATGCTCAACGACAAACTGTCGGCCAACTGGAACAACAGTGTGATGACCAACAGGATAAACAACGATAACGGACTTATAATCAACACAGCTGTGAGTGCCGCATACATGTTACATGCGCACCATTCACTGTCGTTGAATCTCAATTTCATAAGTAACAGGTTTGACCGGGGTGCAGTAGTGCCATCATTTAACGAAACAAGAGGAGATATAGGTTATGTTTTCACATTTTAGAACCATAAAAGGTGTACTATTATCGCTTATTCTGCTTCTGGCACAATACGGCCTTGAGGCTCAGAATTGGATAAACCAGAGTGTGCAGGTGATGCCGCCTTACACCAACAAGTTGTCGGACTATTTTGCATCGCCCGGCAAGATAATGAGCGTGATAACAACTCTGAACAATATCGATGCTTCGGAGTACTACTATTACATTCACGGATATATACAGCAGATGGGCGAGGATGGCTCGATACGCATCGGCACCAACGGCAGATTTATACCGGCGAATCCCAGCGTGATGAAAGCCATAAAGGGTCCTGATGGAGGTATTATAGGGTGGCCGCCCTACACACTGACCTACAGCGATTATGCACAGATTTTCAGCCAGCAAAATCTGGAATACCGCGGCATTTCACGCGAAGAGGTTCAGCGTAACGGTCTTCCCGCCGGAATGTACCAGATATGCTTTGTTGTGTATATGAGGCCTTCGTGGAGCGATACCTACCGCATGCAGGGACCATCCTGCTCGCCTCCGTTCACTATTACCCCCGACATGAGTCAGGTAGAGCCACCAATTATTATCCAGCCACAGAACAGCATGAATTTCCAACCTGAGCAGGCAAAAACAGTAATGTTCTCGTGGACAATGCCTCCTGGAGCGTCTCCTTCGACAAAATATAAACTGAAGATTATCGAACTGGGAAAACAACGAATGAATTTCAAGGATATGCTTCGTACCGATTCGTATCCCGCCTTTTTTGAAACTACGGTGACCGGTGCTACCGTATATCTCTATACCATTGCCAATCCGGCCTTTAATCCTGAAAAAAGCTATGCTTTTGTAGTCAGGGCGATAGACCCTTCGGGAAGTGTCAAATTTAAAAACGACGGTTTCAGCGAAATCAACACCTTCGACATTGGCCTGGCATCACAGATATCTGATGGAAAAGGAGTTACCACAGTGGCAAAACCACAGGATAATATTTCATATAAAATAGAGATAACCGATCCTGTCCCTGTCAGTCAGGTAAAGGGGAAATTGTATTACAGATTTAAAGACGACCTGAATGAACCCGGGGGAAAGGGCAAAACCAAGTCAGTCGCTAAAAATGCTACAACAGATAATAACCTTCACAAGGCATCACTCAGCAATTATATTGAAAAAGCACCCGGTAATTCCGATTATAAGACATCGCTTACATTTGATAATCTTATTTACAACAAGGACAATACACCGTTTGGCAATTCCAAACCGTTGGCCGGCAAGAAAATAAGTCTTGTAATGACATATCTATTATCGGGAACCGATAACTACGGTAATAATGTAGCAGCCAAACCTCTTGAAAAAGACGGGGCAATGATGAAAGAGTTGCCTAATGAGATGCAGGGAGTTGCCGATAAGGTGCTGGCCACCGCCATAACCGGTGCAGATGGAAGCTTTGTCTTCAACTTCATCAACAGTAATAAGGAATTAGGACTTATTGATTCAAATCTCGATATCAATCATGGTCCCAATGAGTTTCCGGTAAGATTCAGTGGTAAACTCTTCAAGGTATTTCGAATCAGAGTGGAAGACAAATATTATCTGAGTCCCGACGTAAACATTAAGCTCAAACCATGGGAAGGAGTTGACATAGGAACAATAATATCGTTTGTTAAAAGCTATAACCTGGAGGTTAAGGTAACCTCTACTACAGCTTCTTTCTGGGATATGCAGTATGAACAGGGAAGTACTCTTTCCGAGATTTCAACCTCTTTGATAAGGAAAACCAGTATTCAGTCGGTGCCGGTTAACGAAGGTGGTGATAAACCCTTTTATATTCCGTCATCCACAGGTCAAAAAACAGTAGCTGCCGATAAAACGAACAGGGAAGGAGTTGTGACTTTTAAATATCTGGTTCAGCACGATCCCGACAGATTTAGTGATAAATACTATGTGAAATGTACCCCAGATAAAATGAGCGGGGATTTTATATTTAAGGAAAAAGAACAGTCGTACTACAAACAAAACAGTCCCGATTTTCCTTTCAATTCACGCCGGACTTACCAGCCCGACAAGGGTTCTTCGGGTTATATCGTACTGCCTGTCAGCTATGGTGAAGACATCACATGGAATCATCAGCTTAAAATTGAACCTTACCAAACATCGATTGAACTCTATCCCGAACCTCCAAGAATTGCCGGTATTCTCGAAATGAAAGACGTGGAACACAAGCCATTCAGCAATGAAAACGTGGTGATGATAAATAAGTATGTGTACGATAAGGACCCATACAAAATATTCACTAACGTAAAAACCGACAAGGCAGGAAGATTTGAATTCAACAGACTCCCTGTTGAATATGAGCCGGGAGGATGGGCTGTGGGCGAAAAATATAAAATTGTGGGGCCTACACGAAAAATATCAACCTCCCCCAAAGGTTTTCAGACAGCCTCCCTGCCAGAAGGGGAACACTATCCTGTAATGAAGCTTGGACAACAAATAGTTAACCAGAAGCTGACACTATATCCTGATGGATATTTCAAGGCTTATGTGGTTGACGAAAACGGGAAGCCTGTTAGTGCCACCATTGATATTGACGGATATGTACGGCAGGAGACATCGCATGGTATGTGTGTTTTTCCGGGTGGATGTAAACAGATAGTCTCTGTTGCTGCACCTTCGGGAAGAAGGAAAATCATAGTTAAACCCAACGACAAGGATTACCTGACAAAGGATACAACACTGTATATCCAGCAATCGAAAGACAAGGCCGAAATGGTTAAACTTGTGGTTAAACTGAAGCAAAAGAGAATTCGTTTCCAGGTGATAGAAGATCTGAGCCATACCAATAATGCGATGATAGCGACTATTTTAAAACCTGTTCCCGGAGCAACTGTAAAATTAAACGATGTGTCAAAACCAATTGTAAAAGTTGCCGATAAGGATGGTTTTGTAACATTTGAATTCAAAAACAGCGGTTCTGATTTTACTTTTTCTGTTACTCCGCCTCCTGAGGCAGATTTTGAAGATGGCAGCTATGAACTTAAAGGGATAAAAGATACACCAAACACAGTAACTTATCCTGCCTTCAAACTAAAAAGGGCGGTATCCGTTTCAGGAAAAGTTACCCTGGGGGCTGAGCAGAAGCCACTTGAAAATGCTGTTGTTTATTTGGAAACCGGAACAAATAGCCGGATTGAAACCAGAACAGATAAAAGCGGAAATTATACTCTGCGGAAAATTCCGGCCAAACCCGAAATCAAGAAAATTTATGCGGCAAAACCGGATGCAATCCCTATGATTGTAAGTCAGAACAAGAACATCACAACCTCATTAAGCAAGCCTAACAACCTGGATTTCAATCTGATGATTGATAATGAATTGGTGATACCATCATTGTTCGGATTTAAAACCGAAATAACCGAAAAAAGTGCAAAACAGGCCGACGGCACATGGATAGTCAGCGGTAACATATTTATCGACAACAACAATAATTTCACCTTGCAGGATGAGACCCAGAATAAGATTTCTTTTGATGGTCTGAAAATAAAGAAAAGCGACAGTGAGATTGACGGAATCCCTGTGGGTGTGCCAGTTACCAATCAGATAACAACCGATATATCGTCACTGAAATTGGTGTTCCAGAAATCATTTGGAGTAGTTCAATATCCTGTGTCGGGCAATCAGTTGGTTATCAAAGGTAATGATCAGGGAGGTGCACTTACCGGAAAGGTATATGTGCAAAAATCGTCATTTAACTTCTCCGAACAGCAGTTGAAACTTAATAACGATCCGGAAAAAGCACTTATGATTACCGACAAACCGGGGTCGAATGCCAGTGAACTTACCACTTTTGAAGCTGTGAACAGTATGAATAAGGGTAAATTAATCCTTGTAGAGAGTGGTAACAAATCGGCTACAGCAGAAGCAGTTAAGAGTATCGTTAAGAGATACGGAGTAACCGGATTGGACGGCAAACCTCTCAAATTCAAATACCAGAGCTTTGATGCTACATCATCGGCCGATTCGTGGATTGAGGGCAACACAATTAATATTGCCA
>JBDHYT010000145.1:0-6811 GCA_039811485.1 Marinilabiliaceae bacterium
GGTTTTGCCCTCCCTTCGATATCCGACTTCGAAAAGATTATTACGCCGCGTACAAAGGCAGTGCTTATATGCAATCCCAACAACCCTACCGGTTACCTCTATTCCGAAGAGGAGTTGAGGCAACTGCGCGACATTGTGTTGCGCTACAATCTGTTCCTGATTTCCGACGAGGTGTATCGCGAGTTTTGTTACGATGGTGCAAAGCACTTCTCGGTGATGAACCTTGAAGGATTGGAGGATAATGTTATTATGATTGATTCGGTATCGAAGCGTTATAGTGAATGTGGCCTGCGCATAGGTGCACTAATATCGCGCAACCGCGAAGTGATAGATGCCTCCATGAAGCTCGCCCAGTCGCGGCTCAGTCCGCCTACCTATGGGCAGATTGTGGCCATGGCATCGCTCGAAGTCGATAAGGCCTATTTTTCGGAGGTGAACGAAGAGTATAGGCTGAGACGCAACTTCCTGGTGGAGGGGCTCAACCGGATTCCGGGAGTATATTCGCCACTGCCTAAAGGGGCGTTTTATACCGTTGCCAGCCTTCCGGTGGACGATGCCGAGAAGTTTTGTGTATGGATGCTTAGCGAGTTTAGCCATAAAAACCGTACCGTTATGATGGCTCCTGCCACTGGATTCTACGCCTCGAAGGGGATTGGCCGCAACGAAGTGCGTATTGCCTATGTACTCAACAGAAACGAGCTGGCCGCAGCACTCGAAATTCTTGAAAAAGCACTCGAAGTGTATCCCGGACGAACATCGGATGATAAAAAATAATATCTTTGATACCGTTTTGAGATATCATTTTATCAGAAATAGCTGTTTTGAGATACGAATTATTTGTAGCACGACGAATCATTAAGGGCGGACTTCCGGGGAAACGGCTGTCGGGTCCCGTTATTAAGGTTGCTGTTTTGGGCATCATCCTCGGAATGGTGGTGATGATAATATCAATGGCAACCGGACTGGGATTTAAACGCCAGATACGCGACAAAATTATTGGCTTCGGTTCGCATATCCAGGTGCTTAGCTACGATTTCAACCAAAGCTACGAGACGTTTCCTATTGATGCAAACGATTCATTGTCAGTGTTGTTTGATGAGACACCCGGCGTGAAACATGTTCAGAGGTTTGTAACCAAACCAGGTCTGCTCAAGTCGCCGGATGTAATCCACGGCATTGTGTTAAAAGGCGTTGATGGCGGTTTCGACTGGAGTTTCTTCAAATCGATACTTCAGGAGGGCTCGCTGCCTAACTATAACGACACCCTTACCTCCAACCAGATAGTTATATCGCAGGATGTGGCGCGTATGATGAAGTTGAAAGTTGGCGATTCGGTAAGGATGTATTTCATTCAAAATCAGATACGTGCACGAAAATTTGAAGTTGCTGCCATCTTTAATTCCCATTTTCCCGAATTCGACAATCTATTTGTATTGGCCGATATTCGTCATCTCCAGCAGCTTAATGGCTGGAGTTCGTCGCAAATATCAGGATATGAGATTCTTATAGATGATTTTGACCATATCGACGATATCACTTCCGAAATAAATTATGTAACATCGGCATTTATATCGGCCGATGGAAGCATGTTACGGACCAGGTCGGTAGTGCAGATGCAACCACAGATTTTTGGCTGGCTCGACCTGTTAGACACCAATATTATAGTTATTCTGATACTGATTCTCGCCGTGGCAGGGCTCAACATGATATCCGGACTGCTGATCCTGATTCTTGAACGCACCAACATGATAGGTGTGTTAAAGGCAATGGGGAGCAACAATGGATCGGTGAGGCGGGTCTTTGTCTATCTGTCGGTTTACATCATCGGCAAAGGGTTGTTGTGGGGAAATATCGTAGGCGTGGCGTTGTGTATTCTGCAAAGCCGGTTTGGAATTTTCACTCTCGACCCTGCCAACTACTACCTCGATACGGTGCCTGTTTACCTTAATCCGTTACATCTCCTGTTGCTCAATGTTGGTGTGATAATTGTGACTTCGCTTATGCTGATTGCTCCTTCATATCTGGTAACGCGCATCACACCGGTTAAGGCAATCAGGTTTAACTGATTAAATATCAGGTTGGTGTATTTCAATCAAATATAGAAGTGCTCCATCTATTCGTGTCGCAGGCTTTCGATTGGGTCGAGGCGTGCAGCCTTTATTGCAGGAATAATGCCGGATAATACGCTGACTATCAGGCATATCGATAATCCCAGAAAAATCCATTTCCAAGGTATCACAAAGGGAGCACTCATTGCTACCGACACAATGTTTCCAACCAAAATACCCAATATTACGCCAAGGATACCTCCTATCTGACCAATCACAATAGACTCTGCCAGAAATTGGTTCCTGATGGCACGTTTGGTGGCACCCATCGACTTGCGTACACCTATTTCGCTGGTGCGCTCGGTTACTGCCACCAGCATGATGTTCATCAGACCTATTGCCGCTCCCAGAAGTGTAATCAATCCTATAACGGTCGCAGCAAGGGTGATTACGGCCGTGTTTTCGAGCAGCATCTTCGCCAGATTGTCCGATTTGTTGATGTTGAAGTTGTCTTCATAGTCCAATGTCAGCCCTCTTATGCTTCTGAAAAGCCCGGTTGCCTCGGTTATGGCTGCATCAACCATTTTTGAGTCGTGGGCTTTAACACTGATATTGAATGACATTGATGCACTGCTGAAGTTTTGTCGTACGTGTGTTATAGGAAGAAAAACTACATTATCGGTTTGACCTCCAAATCCGGAACCTTTCTCCTCCAATATCCCGGCTACAGTGTATCGCGTGCCACCAATTGATATTATCTTATCTATAGGATTTTCGTTTCCCGGGAATAATTTTTTTTGTATATCCTTGCCAATGAGTGCGATGTGTCGTCCGTAGTCAACCTCGGCTTTAGAAAAGTTACGCCCCGTTTTGATGTTGTAGCCGGCAACTTCAACATAGTTCTCATCAATGCCTGTAACCGTAACGTTGGGGTTGCTCTTTTGCGATTCGTGCTGTACTGTTGCTGTTCCGGTGGCACGGTGATATATTGATACCGTGGCAGGAAATGTGAAATCGTTCTTGAATTGCTGTGCCTCTTTGAACGAAATATAGCTGTAACTCTTTTGGCGCATCGTTTTCTTGCCTATCTGTATGTTCGATCCACGGCTTTGAATGTTGAAGGTGCTGGCACCCATATTCGAAAAGTTGGCAGTAATAGAGTTCTGAATCGACGACACGGCAGTAAGCATCCCCACAAGAGCTGTTATTCCTATTGCAATAATCATTATGGTTAGTATGGTGCGTAGTAGGTTGGAACGTACCGATGAGAGTGCTATATGCAGATTGTCAAATAGTAGTGTGGTTTTCATAGAGGTGTGGTTTTTTGTTGAAGCATTTTAATGCTTTTTGAATTGTTGAAGATAGTAAAGAATTTTGTTTCTGGATATGAAATGGAGGATTTTCTTGACAAAATCATTTAACCACTTTTAAAATATATCCGCAAACTTCACTATATTCACGCAGGCAACGGCCTGACAGCCATAATTGAGCATAGCGGATAACAGGAGAATCTCTATTATACATATTGTGATTATCAGGGCAGCCTGCTTGCAGTAACTGATGCAGGTGGCAATGTAAAAGAGCGGTATGCTTACGATGCATGGGGATTATGAAGAAACCCTGTAAACCGGACAAAGACCGATACCCGCATCTCCTTTTTGTTCAGCCGTGGCTATACCATGCATAGCTTGTCCCGCCTAAGCGGGAAGCACTTGGATGATTTTGGTCTTATCAATATGAACGCTTGCGATTAACGAGAGCAGAATAATCCATCTGATTTATGGCGTACTTTATAGCAGTTGTGCCCAATGGAAGTGCCTTTTTCGGGATCTTCCTTAAGCTTTTTTATGAGGTTTTGAATTTCCTTTTTGAGTGATGGGGATTTTTTCACTAAGCGTTTGGCTTGGCATTCAAAAACGGATATGGTTTTAACATTAAAGCTCATTGATAAAATCTTCGGCGTTACGGGCTCGTTTTTTGCCCTCTTTTACCAGTTTCATCTCTTAAACAGCTTCGGCCAGTTCGGTCATGAATAGTTTTTTGTTCCTTAAACGCTCCAGCTCGTCAAGGTCTTTTTGAATCTGTTCCCATTCTTTCATGGAAAGCTGTACGGCGCTTCTATGCCCTTTTGTATCTATAATATATTGTAAGTTCATAGTTTTGTTTTTATATTGTTGCGTAAGTCAGCCCGGTTTTTAAATCCCGCAGAGCCATGTCAATTATAAGGGCGCATAATATTGTGTTTGTACCTTACCAGTTATTGCTTGTTTCTGTAAATATACACTACTTAATCGTGTAAAACAAAATCTTTGATAGCAAAGATAAGGATTTCAAATGACGTAGTAGTTTTGGATTATTAGGTATATCTCTGTAGTTTTACCTAAATTCTAATAATCATGAAAAAAGTAATTATTCTTCTTGGGCTAGCAGGCTTTTTCTTCTCTTGTTGTAATAGCGGCAAAACAGCTTCGATGCTAGATTCCAACCTTTTAGACCATCCCCAGATTTGGGAAGCCGGCGTGGATGATATCGGTTCATCATTTGTTGCAACCAATCCACTTGTTGATAACTCACTGATTGATATTGAGTTTACTATCGCTAAAATTGGTGATGACGGATACCCCTATGTTGAGCTGAAATGCTTTCCGGAGGTGGAGTTTGATGATACTAAAGGGATTGATATTGAATATGAGTGTGATAAAGAGCTTGTTGTGAAATTGAGCCAGAAGGATTTTTCGGGTGATGGCAATGGTACTTATTCGCACTGCCAGTATGTATTGCCAGCCACAAATGGTGCTAAAGCCGGGAAGACATTGCTCTTCAGCGATTTCAAACAACCCGGATGGACTCCTGCCGAAAGTAGAGCTATATGTCTTAATTTGAAAAATATATCTGCACTTTATTTTGTGCCTAATGTGGATTATGATTTGGGCGAATTATCAAAATTGAAAATTTATCTTGTCAAGTTCAACAAAAGAGGATGATGATTTGTTAAGTAATTAATGTGTCATAAAACAAATGAGTTTTGTCACAATGTGATTTTTTTGATACATTTGATTTTAAATTAATGCTCAATTATGGTGTTTGATATTGAAATGATACAGAAAGTGTATGCCGGACTAGCCGAAAAAGTTGGTAATGCACGTAATGCTGTTGGTCGTCCTCTTACTTTTACCGAAAAAGTTCTCTACTCGCATTCGGCAGTTGAGATTCCTAAGGGTGGCTTTGTGAAGGGTTCTTCTTATGTTGATTTTAATCCTGACAGGGTGGCCATGCAGGATGCAACGGCACAGATGGCTCTTCTGCAATTTATGCATGCGGGGCGTAATCATACTGCCGTGCCAACCACAGTGCATGCCGACCACTTGATACAGGCTTTTGAGGGTGCCAACTCCGACCTTAAAGTGGCTAAAATTACCAATCGTGAGGTGTACGATTTCTTAAGTACTGTGTGTAATAAATATGGTATTGGATTTTGGAAGCCCGGCGCAGGCATTATCCATCAGGTGGTGCTCGAGAATTATGCATTCCCCGGAGGCATGATGATTGGTACCGACTCGCATACTGTAAATGCAGGAGGCATAGGCATGATTGCCATTGGTGTGGGTGGAGCCGATGCGGTTGACGTGATGGCCGGAATGCCGTGGGAGTTGAAGTTTCCTAAACTTATAGGTGTGAAACTTACCGGAAAACTTAATGGCTGGGCATCTCCCAAAGATGTTATTCTGAAAGTTGCCGGAATACTTACCGTTAAAGGAGGAACCGGTTTTATACTCGAATATTTTGGCGATGGTGCTGCATCAATAAGTGCCACAGGTAAAGGAACTATATGTAATATGGGTGCCGAAATTGGTGCCACCACATCTACCTTCGGATATGATGAGTCGATAGAGAGATATCTGCGGGCTACCGGTCGTGAGGCTGTGGCTGATGCTGCAAATAATATAAAAGAGCACCTGACGGGTGATGATGAGGTGTATGCCAATCCTCAGAAATATTTTGACCAGGTGATAGAGATTAACCTCTCGGAGCTTGAGCCTTATGTTAATGGCCCGTTTACGCCCGATTTGGCTACGCCCATATCGCAACTTGGCGCAAAAGCAAAAGAGCAGGGATGGCCGTTAGATATTGAGGTTGGGCTTATCGGGTCTTGCACCAACTCATCCTACGAAGATATATCGAGAGCAGCATCGGTAGCTAAGCAGGCAACTGATAAGAAACTGAAGATTAACAGCGAATTTACCATAACTCCCGGCTCGGAGCAGGTGCGCTACACCATCGACAGAGATGGACTGATAGCAATATTTGAATCGATGGGAGGGAAGGTATTTGCCAATGCCTGTGGCCCTTGTATAGGTATGTGGAACAGACCCGGTGCCGAGTTGCAGAAGAAAAACACCATTATTCACTCGTTTAACCGTAATTTCAGCAAGCGTGCCGACGGAAACCCCAATACCCATGCTTTTGTGGCATCGCCCGAGGTGGTTACTGCACTTACAATTGCAGGCAGGCTCGACTTTAACCCGCTTACTGATTTTCTTGTGAATAGAGATGGCGAAAAGGTGAAACTTGATGCTCCATCGGGATATGAGTTACCGCCCAAAGGTTTTGGGGTTGAGGATAATGGCTATCAGAAACCTGCCGAAAATGGTGATTCAGTGGAGGTTATTGTGGCTAAAGATAGTAACAGATTGCAGTTGCTAACGCCGTTTGCACCATGGGATGGTAAAAGTATATCAGGTGCCAGATTACTTATAAAAGCT
>JBDHYT010000146.1:0-6778 GCA_039811485.1 Marinilabiliaceae bacterium
TCTTGATTAAAATGGTTGCCAACAATGAGATACTCGGAACAGCGGGAATGTGGATTTGGGATGGCCTGGATGACAACAACCGAAGGGTGCGCGAAGGGAATTATATTGTGCTGGTTAAGATGTTCAGCACCGATGGCGAAGTGAAGACAATCAAAAAAAGCTGTACGGTGGGAGTGAGGATTAATCAGTAATTCAGGTATATAAGAAAATCCCGCCAATATTGCAGTAAGCTATATGGGCGGGAATCTATTTTGTAAATATGCTGGTAGTGTGTTTTACGTCACTGCAACATATTTGTTACTAAGTATTTATATGCTTTTTACCAGCTCCTTTATTACCTTGGTCATAAGTGGTTCGGCAGCAGCAGCAACCTTTTGGACCTCCTCGTGGCTCACTTCCACAATTTCGCCGGGTACACCAGAGTCGGTGATGATAGATATGCCGAAGCACTCCATGTTCATGTGGCGTGCCACAATAACTTCGGGAACTGTGGACATACCCACGGCATCGGCACCAAATATACGGAACATCTTGTACTCAGCCGGTGTTTCGAATGTTGGTCCTGATGTGCCGATGTAAACTCCCTCTTTTAGGTCAATTTTGTTTGCTTTGGCTATCTCTTTTGCCTTGGCAACCAGGCGTTTGCTGTATGCCTCGCTCATGTCGGGGAAACGGGTTCCAAACTCTTTCATATTTGGTCCCAGTAGCGGATGCGCACCAAACATATTGATATGATCGTTGATAATCATTATATCGCCCACCTTAAAGGCAGGATTTAGGCCACCGCTGGCATTTGAAACAAACAGTGTGTCGATACCGGCACTCTTCATTACCCTCACCGGGAAGGTAACCTGCTTCATGTCGTATCCTTCGTAATAGTGAAAACGTCCCTGCATTGCCAGTACCGGCACACCATCAATGGTGCCTATAATCAGGCGGCCCTGATGACCCTCTACCGTAGATACAGGGAAGTGGGGAATCTGCTCGTAGGGAAGAGATTTTTCAATCTTTATCTCGTTTACCAAACCGCCTAATCCGGTTCCGAGAATGATGCCGATATGTGGCTGTTTCGAGAACTGTGTTTTCAGAAAAGCAGCCGCTTCATTGATTTTTTCCAACATAGTGTTTTATTATTTTATCAAACTTGGTTTTTTCGTTGAAGAGAAATTCCATCTCAATTGGCAGTATGTAGAGTTTTTGCATAAAGGCAAAATTGCCCAAATCCATGGTTGTAAGTCGTGCCACATCCTTTTGGGTAACCACCACTATGCTGTTGCGCTCATCCTCGGCAAACCTTCTGTTTATCAGTTCAATATCGGATGATGTGAAATTGTGGTGATCGCCAAAAGAGAGCTCTTGTACGTTGTTTGTGTGGCTTTTCAGATGATTGATATATGGCACGGGATTGGCAATACCTGAAACTGCAATTATCCGTTCCGGCGTCTCTGATAGAGGTTTGTGGTGTGAAAACGATTCCAGCTTGCCGTATTTTATTGTTGTGAAATAGACTTCCTGGCTGGCAGATGTTTTTAACTTGTTGATATACTGAATTTTTGTCTCTTCAGTCAGGTCGGGTGGACATTTACTTACAATGATGATGTCTGCTCTTTTGCGTCCTGCAGCACTCTCGCGCATATTGCCTGCCGGAAATGTAAAGTCGTTCCACAGTGGGCGGTTATAGTCCATCATCATAATATACACTCCTGCCTCCACTGCACGGTGTTGAAAACCATCGTCCATCAGGATTAAGTTAACGTTGCTGTTTTGCAGGAGATGGTTTATTCCGTCAACACGTTTTTCGGCCACAACAATTGGCATTGCAGGGAATCGTTGTTTAATCTGGAATGGCTCATCGCCAATCTCCGAAGCATCCGAAGCAGAATTGGCCATCACCACTCCCTTTGTTTTACGGCGGTAACCACGGCTTATAAGTCCCGGGTTGAAATCGGCCCTTGTGAGTTGCACCAGATATTCGATACATGGGGTTTTGCCGGTTCCACCCACAGTGATGTTGCCCACGCAGATGATTGGAACCCTGAATCTTACGGAGCTAAGTATCCCTTTGTCGAACAAGAGGTTACGCAGCGATGTTATCGCAGCATAAATCAACGAAAAAGGTAAAAGCAATCTCCGCATTGGTGCAGTAATTATTAAATGTGAAAAGCAGAAAAGAGTAAAAACCCTTTTCTGCTTCAAATATAAACAAAATGTATCAGTTAATCGAAATGTCGAATGGCAGTCTTGCCTGTATCTGCGATTTACCCTGCACCGCTTTAAGTACCTTCATGTATTGGTAATCTTCGCCGAGCAAAGCTTTTCCAACAAACATTTTGGCATCGCCTGTCAATCCTTTCATTATTTCGGTAAAAGGGTCTTCCTGCTCGGGGAGTTCGGTAATTCTGTATCGTTCCAGGCCTGCCATGCGCTGGGCAATCTTAACTGCATCGCCGATGCCTCCTATCTTGTCCACTAAGCCTATCTCAAGGGCGTTGACACCTGCCCATACTCGTCCCTGGCCTATTGAATCGATATTGGCTGTGGTGGTATGGCGTCCTTCGGCACATCTGCCGATAAATACCGCATATCCCTTTTCGATGTATGCCTGCAACAGCGAACGTTCATCGGCAGTGAAGGGACGTGTAATATTAGGTAAATCGGAGTATTTGTTTGTTTTCACGCCATCGAAAGTAAGTCCCACCTTATCGGTAAGTCCTTTGGTGTTGGGAATCATTCCGAAGATGCCAATTGAACCAGTTATTGTATTGGCTTGAGCCACAATGGTGTCGGCTGCACATGCAATATAATAGCCTCCCGATGCTGCTACGTCGCCCATCGAAACTACCGTTGGTTTTGTCTCTTTGGCAAGTTTAACCTCGCGCCATATAAGATCCGAACCTAAAGCCGAACCTCCTGGAGAGTTGATGCGAAGTACAATAGCTTTGATGCTTGAGTCGCGGCGTGCCTGGCGGATGGTTTTCGACAGTTTTTCGGAGTTGATTCCGCCTGTAGAACCACCGTCAATCTCACCTTCGGCATAGATAATTGCAATTTTGTCCTTGGCCAAGCCTTTACCTTTCTCCTCCGGAACATAAACCTTTGTGTATTTGGAGTTTGTTACAGCATCAATCTCCTTCTTCTCATCAATACCCAGCTTGGTCTTCAACTCGGCAATATATTCGTCCTTATATTTCAGGCCGTCAATAAGTCCCTTGTCAACAAGTATTTGCGGGTCGCTGAATATCGGAGCCTGATCCACAAGTGCATTCAGGTCGGCAACGGTGATATTGCGGCTTTCAGATATTTTTGTGAGTGTGTTGCTCCATATTGCGCCTATATATTTTTCGGTCTGAAGACGTGATGCATCACTCATTTTATCAACCATAAAAGGTTCTACGGCCGATTTGAATTTGCCATGGCGTATAATCTGCATCTCAACGCCCAATTTATCCAACATACCTTTGTAGTAGGTGTGTTCGGCACTAATACCGCTCAGTTCAACCATTCCAATTGGTGGAAGGTAAATCTTGTCGGCAACCGTTGCCAGATAGTAGGCTTTCTGCGAATAGACGGGTGCAAAGCTATAGATGAATTTGCCCGATTGTTTGAACTCAAGCAGCGCATTGCGAATCTCTTCGATGGTGGCATAGCCTGCACTGATAAGGCCTGCATCGAGTTGGATACCGGCAATTTTGTCATCCTTAGCTGCTTTTTTGATGTTGGCCAACAGATCGTTCAGACCGGTAGTTTTGGTTTCGCCCATCAGGTTCACACTCAGGTTTTCGAGCGGGTTAGCTGATGTACGCTCCACAATAGGCCCGTTAAGGTCGAGCACCAGAAGTGTGTTCGATTTTAACGTTACCTCGCTATCGCTCATCGAGGCGATGCCGGCAATGATACTGATGGTTAGGATAATCATCAGAAAACCGGCAACAATACATGCCAAAAGAGCAGCAAAAAATGTACTGAAGAATTTTTTCATCTGAATAATATTTGATTTGGTTAATAATTGTTGTTTAATTCTCTTTTACATCATTGAAACTTCATCATTTTGTTCAGTCAATATATCAATAACTTAAACACTCCTCCTGCCAATCAAATGCTAATTCTGTGCCATGGTTGATATGATGCAGATAATCAGCTTATTAATATGTGGTGGTGCTTTTATTGCCAAATTAATACTTGTCTGAAAATGAACAATGATGAACGGAAACGTACGTTTAATTATGCACCAGAGTACCTATTTTTTCACCACTAACCACCTTCTTGAGGTTTCCGGGTGTATCCATATCAAAAACTATAATTGGGAGATTGTTCTCTTTACACATTGTTGTAGCGGTAAGATCCATCACTTTCAGGCCACGGTTATATATCTCGTCGTAGGTGATTTCATCAAACTTAACAGCCGTTTTATCTTTTTCAGGGTCGGCGGTGTATATGCCGTCCACACGTGTTCCCTTAAGCATTACGTCGGCTTCAATCTCTATACCACGCAGCGACGAGCCGGTGTCGGTGGTAAAGTATGGATTGCCTGTTCCAGCCGAAAGGATAACTACCTCGCCGTTGTTGAGAGCCTCGATGGCCTTGGGCTTAGAATAGAATTCGCCCACCGGTTCCATCCTGATGGCTGTTAGTACTTTAGCCTTTACGTCGATGCTTTCGAGTGCCGAACTGATGGCCAGTGCATTGATTACAGTGGCCAGCATTCCCATCTGGTCGCCTTTGTAGCGGTCGAAGCCCTTTGACGAACCGCTCAGACCCCTGAAAATGTTTCCACCGCCAATCACTATTCCCACCTGCACTCCAAGGTTTACAATCTCTTTAATTTGAGTAGCATATTGGTTGAGTCTGACGGGGTCGATGCCGCTTCCCTGTTCGCCCATCAGCGATTCGCCGCTAAGTTTGAGCAGTATCCTTTTGTATTTCATTTCTTGTTATTTTTGTTTACACCCGAAAGATACAAAAAAAAGGGCTGTCATACCGACAACCCTTTAATGTTATTTTGAAAAACTGATTATCAGTTACTCAAAGTAAAACGTTTGAATTCGGTAGCAACCAGACCTTTGCTTGCACCATCAAGGTACTGTGCAATTGTCTTTTTGCTATCTTTAACGAATTCCTGCTCCATAAGAGTGCTCTCTTTGAAGAATTTGTTAAGACGGCCTTGTGCAATTTTGTCAAGCATATTTTCGGGCTTGCCTTCGTTGCGAGCCATGTCGCGACCAATTTCAAGCTCTTTTTCAATTACGCTTGCCTCAACGCTATCGCGGTTAACTGCCACAGGAGCCATTGCGGCAATCTGCATTGCCACATCTCTACCTACCTGAGTGTCAACGCCTGCCTGGTTGAAACCTACAAGTGTAGCCAGTTTGTTTCCGGCGTGTATGTAGGCTGCTACCGACTCGGCATCGATAGTTGAATATGCAGCCAAATCAACTTTTTCGCCAATCACACCACTCTGCACAGCAATCATTTCGCTTAATGGGTGTCCTTCGTATTGAAGTCCTTTAAGCGCATCGAGGTTGGCAGGTTTTTGCTCAAGGGCAAAGTTAAGGATGTTGTTGGCCAAAGTTATGAAGCCTTCGTTTTTGGCTACGAAGTCAGTTTCGCAGTTTAGAACGATTACTGCACCGTGTTTTCCGGTAGCATCTACTTTTGCAAGTACCACACCTTCGGTTGCCTCGCGGTCGGCACGTTTGTTTGCGATTGCCTGTCCGCGTTTACGGATAAGGTCAACGGCAGCATCAAAATCACCATTGGCTTCGGTAAGGGCTTTTTTACAGTCCATCATACCGGCGCCGGTCATTTGTCTCAGTTTGTTTACATCAGCAGCTGTAATAGCCATGGTTTTCTGTTTTAAGAGTTAATCAATACGATTATTCTTCGTTACCTTCTTCGTCAGCATCAACATCGGCCGATGTCTCTTTTCTGGCTTTAGAACGACGGTTATCGTTGCGTTTTCCACCTTTGGCAGGAGCTTTTTTCTCCTTGTCTTCGGTATCAACCTTATCAACTTTTCTCTCCTCAAGACCCTCTTTGATAGCTTTGGTCATGATGTCGGTAATAAGTTCGATTGATTTGGATGCGTCGTCGTTGGCTGGGATAACGAAGTCAACATCAGCAGGGTTGGAGTTGGTATCCACCATGCCGAACACCGGGATATTCAGGCGTTTAGCCTCTTTTATTGCGATGTGCTCTTTCATCACATCCACAACAAACATAGCAGCAGGAAGACGTGTAAGGTCGGCGATAGAACCAAGAGTTTTCTCAAGTTTGGCACGCTGACGAGAGATTTGAAGACGCTCTCTCTTCGACAGGCTTGTGTATGAAGGATCATTCATAAGTTTGTCGATTGAGCCCATCTTTTTAATTGCCTTACGGATTGTTGGGAAGTTGGTCAGCATTCCACCAGGCCAGCGCTCTACCACGTATGGCATGTTCACTGAGCCTACTTTGTCGGCAATGATATCTTTAGCTTGTTTTTTGGTAGCTACGAAAAGCACTTTCCGGCCCGATTTCGCAATTTGCTTAAGTGCATTTGCAGCTTCATCTATTTTGACAACTGTTTTGTGCAGGTCGATGATGTGAATGCCATTACGCTCCATAAAGATATATGGTTTCATGGCAGGATTCCATTTTCTTTTCAAGTGGCCGAAATGTACTCCGGCATCCAATAATTCCTGGAAATTTGTTCTAGACATTTTTGTTTTTTTAAAGCGTTTACTTTCTGTTTAAGCAACCCTTAAGTAGTCTTCATTGGTGAAGAGTCTTGAGGGTTTAG
>JBDHYT010000147.1:0-6763 GCA_039811485.1 Marinilabiliaceae bacterium
GCATCAACCATTTCGCCAACTATTTCGCTTCCACTTCTATTTGCAGGAAAAACAGTGCTCCATTGCGAAGAGTGGCCACCCGGATTAGAGCCTTTTTCATGCACAGCCACGCCATAACCTTTGGCTGCCAATAACCTGGCAACTTCCAAGCCGGCAACACCGGAACCAATAACAGCAACATCAACCTTCACACTACTCATACTATTAACACTTCAGGTTTTTGCGGTTCGCCCAAATATTTATCTCCAACACCAAGATATTTCTTATCTCTATCATATTGAATACCAATCTTATTCATCAGTTGATCAACCTGTACCTGATGCATCTGCAAGCCAATCTCCCATGGATCAAAACCCATAAGAAGTGCCGTAAGTTCCTCAAACGACAGAACCGGAATGCCACGCCCCGCAGCATCGTAGGTAACACCCTCCATCTCGGCAAGGGTATATTGCCAACGATCGAGAAACATATTGCAACCGGGACAGTTGGTTAGAATAAAGTCGGGATTAAACGGCGACATACTTTCTAATTTTATCCGCGAATGAGTCATCGAATAACCACGATTATCCTGTAGCAGATAGTGCCGGAAGCCAAAGCCACAACAATGGCGGCGTTCGGGATAATCTATCCATGAAGCACCCCACTCGCCCGCCAACCCCGACAATACACGGGGAAACTCTGCACCACCTATGCCTTGCGAAGGAAAAATTTTGGCATAGTGACACCCCACATGATCGACAAACTTCAATGGTGTGCCGTCTTCATGGTTTTTAAGGCTGTATTTTAAGTGTGGTGTCAGCTCTTTCCTGTATTTATATACCAGATCCGAGGCATGAATCACCGAGTGTGGGAGCTCAAAACTACGTCCGGTAGCTTTCTTCAAGTTCGCACGGGTCTGCTCCAGCATATCTGGGAAATGATGCCATATATCTAAAATCTCGTTGTACAGACCAAACGAGGTGACACACGAAACCAGCAGATTGCTGTATCCACACTCATTCATCAGCGAAAGCTGCCGAGCCACCACGGTCATTATTGTTTCTATCGGTATCACATCAGAGTGATAGCCAATACCGGTGCAGCATGTGTGCCGCCCATCTTCGTAAACATCGAGGTTTAATGTTTGGGTCAATATTTTCAATAGTGCAGCCTCTGCTCCCGGCGAAAAAGTCTGCCTTATGCAACTGCGGACGTAAAAGAAATGGTTATCGGGAATATACTTTTGATATTCGCTCCACGGCTGTTTTGAATCATTCTTCGTCATCTTCCCCAATGTGTTAATCGTTAACAGATTCATTATCACCGCCACTCAGTTTACCAAGCCATTCGGTAGCACCGGTAACATCGAGTATATTGTTGAGTTCCTCCATGGTACGCCTGTCGAGAGTACGCTGCGCACCGACACCACGTCCGTGATAATTGCCTCCGCACTTTTCGTAAACGTCAGCACGATTATCATATACCCATTGCCACACCGGCCCCTGTTCAGGATGTAATGCCGGAGATACAAGATCGGCATCCACGCAATAACCTTTAGTCATAAGATTACGTCCCAGCATGCGGGCAATCTTTCGTTGTTTCCGCCCTTCGTCCGATTTCAGATAAAGCCCGGTGGAGATACTAATGCGACGAAGTGCCTGGATGACATAGCCGGGAGTATTACCACGCGGGCAACGAGTGCGGCAACTCATGCACTGCCCGCAAAGCCAAATTGCATCACCCGACAGAAGTTTCTCCAAAGATTCATCATCACCACTCTGCACCATCATGCAAATACGCCTCGGGTCGTAGTCGAACACTGCCGATGCAGGGCATATCGCCGTGCATACGCCGCAACTCATACACGCCTTAAGCCCTTCCACAAAGCGCACATCACGACTTAGCAATCCGATATAAACACTCATTCCTGCTTTTTTATGCAAAGCTAAGGAAGAGCAATGATTCATAAATCACTAAAAACACCCAATTTCAATACGTATTTTTACCCATTGGATACAAAGAATTTCAACTAAGACAAATAAGAAGCACAAAAAGAGATACAACGCTTCGTTCAACCGTTTAAACCCCAATGATTTTTACTCTCTAAACCCAGTCTAACTTATTGTTTTTGTTAATTTATTTGCAAATATGAAAAAATTTACCCAAATTTGCAAAAGACACTTTTTATATGGACTACTGGAACAATAAAGTTAAACGTATATTAAAATCCGAACTTATCAAAAGAGGCATTTCAAATGCTGATTTAGTTAAGCTTTTGAAAGAAATTGATATACACGAAACAAAAGCAAGCATTGACAGCAAGATAAGCAGAGGTACGTTTAGTGCTTGTTTTTTCTTACAATGCTTATCAGTTATAGGATGCAACAAAATAGAAATCGAAGAATTTGAGAATTTATTGTCAGTTGCCGCAGAACCTAATGTCGAATATAAAAAAACACGCAATGGAAAATTCTAAAATCAGATTTATAGATTTATTTGCAGGTCTTGGTGGAATAAGGCTTGGTTTTGAAAATATATTTAAATCTAATGGTTTTGAAACAGAATGCGTAATGACTTCTGAAATAAAACCTTATGCAATAAAAACCTTACAACATAATTTCAAACATGATTTTTTAGCCGGTAATATTTTTGATATTCGTAACGAATTTATTCCTGATTTTGATTTCCTTTTGGGAGGTTTTCCGTGCCAACCTTTTAGCGCAAGTGGTAAAAGACAGGGGTTTCTCGATACTAGGGGTACTTTGTTTTTTGAAATTGAACGAATTCTAAGAGCAAAAAAGCCTTATGGTTTTATTTTGGAAAATGTGGAGGGTCTTGTTAAGCACGACTTAGCAAATAAAAATGATGAAATTGGAAGAACACTTTCAACAATTTTATACACACTCGAGAATGATTTGGGGTATAAAGTTTCATGGAAAGTCTTTGATTCATTAGAATTTGGATTACCCCAATCAAGAAAACGCATATTCATTGTCGGTACACAAAATGAGAAAGTTGATTTAACTGGAAATTTACCTGAATTTAAAAAACTTGATAGTATTTTAGATAAGGGTTTACCTACATTAAAAACCAAATTTGTAGAAAAATTGCTCTCACATTTCGAAATATCCGATTTATACGGAAAATCAATTAAAGACAAAAGAGGAGGCGACAATAATATACATAGTTGGGACATAGGATTGAAGGGCGAAGTATCAAAAGAACAATGCCTATTGTTAAATAAGCTATTTAAAGAGCGGAGAAAAAAACAATGGGCTATAGAAATTGGTATTGATTGGATGGATGGTATGACTTTAACACTTGAGCAAATAAATACTTTTATCAAAAAGCCCAAAGAAGAGTTAAGGCCTTTGCTTGACGACCTTGTAACTAAAGGTTACCTGAAATTTGAACATCCAAAGAAATTAGTAAAAGAAAACACTAAGGATGGAGTTAAAACATATCGTGAGTACGATGTGACTAAACCCAAAGGCTATAACATAGTTACAGGAAAACTGAGTTTTGAAATCAACAAAATATTAGATCCCAATGATATTGCACCAACATTAGTTGCCACCGACGTATCTCGTCTTGCCGTTCCAGACGGAAACGGACTAAGACGATTAACCATCAGAGAAGGACTTCGTCTGTTTGGCTATCCCGATTGGTATGAAATACCTACAAAGGAATACGATGCCTTTGATTTATTGGGAAATACGGTTGCTATTCCTGTGGTTGAATTTGTAGTATCCCGACTTGCAGAAAACATTAATAATTTGGAAAGTATTCATTCAAGACTTCATCAAGAACATGCAATGTACGCTGATTAAAAACGAAATCGCTCGCATCATAAATCCTATGCAAATCATTTTGACGGCCAACCCAGCCAAAACCATCACAATAGTTTAGCATGATAATTTTGTTAGCCCGATGGTTTGCATTATGTCGCATTAGAATACCGAATAATTCAACAAGTTGGTCGGCTCGCTTTGATTGTCCACTACCCGTAGTAATATTATATGAAGATTCAATCAAAATCAAGGGAGCATTCACACTTGGAATAAGGAAATCAATATTTTTGTTTAACAAAGGGAATTCCTTTTGAACGTCATATTTTAAATTTCCATTAACATTTGCGTTATATTGTTCCAACCTTGTTTGAATAATTCTCTCAACGTGAGCCCCTACTTCATTCGAATATTTCCCTTGTATTTCATTATCATTTAAAATACGCTCAACATACTTAAAATTAGTCAGATCACGAATAAATTCGGGGTCATTAAGTTTGAAGTTACGCATGTAATAAAGTGGAATTTCAGCTCCAATTCGTGAATTACGCCCACCAATAAAGAACTCTATCAACAATTCTTTAAAGTTTTGGTCTGTTTGTATTGTTTTACTAATTCGCCTAACATCCCATTCGGTTCGAAAATCATCATTATACCGGAATCGAACCAATGAAACAACTCGTTTTAATCGTTCCTCTGATAATCCAATCAATGAAATAAAAGCCTTTAACTTATCAACAGCTAAAAAATCACTATCTATAGAAAGAAAATCCGATAATTGTTGATGGTTTGAAAATTGATTGCAGTTATTGACAATAAATTGGGTGAAAGATTCGATTGAATGCAAAAAGTTATTGTCAAATTCATCGTCAAGCATGAATGACATACTGTTTTTCCATTCTTCGAAGGATATTTTCCTCATATTTTATAGTTATGTCTTTTAGTCATCAAATGTAGGAAAATTATTACAAGGTTCTTTCAGTTTTACAGAATCGTTTTAAATCACACAATTTCATACCTCACAAAACAATTTTCCTTCTCATCCACAACGTTATCCACGTCCCGGCAACAAACGGAAAAGTAAACACTCCTCCAAAAATATTTAATACCTGCGTGTTTACCAATATAATATGAATGGCAATGGTAACTGTAACCCCAATAAGAGTCCAAACTGCATCGCCTTTGTAACTACCGGCAAACACAATGGCTGTAAGAACGGTATTGAAACCATAAAGCCCCATCGAAACCATATCGGCAGGTTGCCCGACAGATATTGCCACCATACCACCAACCCACGAAGCAGCAACGGCAAAAACACCTGCAATAGGATTGGCCCACAGCACACCAATCATAAACAGAATACCAGAAAGAGCAGCACCCTGAAAAATCACTTCACCAAACCCGTTACTTACCGCCAAAAGAAGATCCATACCATGGTAATCAGGTGAGGCTCCAATGGAAACCGATGCCTCTAAGCCCACAAAGCTATTGATGACAAGTACCAATAACCACGTAACCAGAATAAAAGGGAAAGTGAATGCAGGAATATTGCGAATTATAAAGAGATGCTGTACAATGGCAGCCGAGATGCTTCCAACAACAATAAAAATCCAAAGCACAAAAGTATATTCATACAAAAATGCAAGCGCAGCACCCACCAGAGCAGGGCTAAAGCCATAAAGTCCGGAGAGTATCTCGCCCTTATTGTATTTCAACAATCGTGCGGTTAACATTCCAACAGCAGAACCGGCCACCACAGCTACCGCACATTGCCAACTACCAGCCAACAAGCCAAAAACAAATAGAAGGGCTGTGATTCTGTTCTCCTGAAGCATAATCTGACTCACACCATTCAAAACAGCGTTAAGCGACTCAAACAACATTAATTTACGGTACATTGAAATAAGCTTTAAACCAATATTTGTCAACAAAACTACAAATCTTTTTGACGCTACAAGTAAAACAATGGTTTACAAATAACCAACATGACCACGGGAGTCGGAAAAACAGACTGATTATTTTAAGTCGAGAAGGCCATTTTTCACCGCATACATCACCAGCGAGGCACTATTGGCACAGTCGGTTTTCAGCATAAGGTTGGCACGGTGCTTTTCTACTGTGCGTTTGCTGATAAATAGTTTATCGGCAATCTCCTGACTCGACAGCCCGTTGCAAATCTCCAGCAGCACCTCAATTTCGCGTTCCGACAGGTCGGACAGTGTTTCATGACTCATTTTTTCATCCTGCTGATGTACAATAATCTGCACAAGTTCAGGCGCATAATAACATCTGTTGTCCAGTACGGCATCAATGGCCATCTCCACCTCTTTAAAGTCGGCACTTTTGAGCAGATAGCCCTTCACTCCCAGTTTACTCATCCGGGCAAAATAATCATAATCGCCATACATCGACAGCACAATGATTTTTAAATCGGGATATAATGACAAAGCCTTTTCGGCCGCCTCGCTGCCATCCATCACCGGCATCGAAATATCGAGAAAAACCAGATCGGGCTTCTCATGTTTCAGCAAATCGACAAAATCGGCACCATTGGAGAGTTCATGTTCAACCACAATATGGCCAATGCGGTTAAGCAACGTTTTGAATCCTGCCCTAAAAAGCTTATGATCGTCAACCAACCATGTTTTGTAAACCATATATCTTAATTCAATGGAATTTTAACCTTTACAAAGAAACCACCGCCTTGATTATTATCAAAAACAACCTCTCCTTTCAACGACGACACCCGCGATATCATATTAAAAAAACCTGTACCGGTGTTACTCCCCATCAGGTAACTATCAGGGTTGAAACCTACGCCGTCGTCGCAATAATCCAACACAATAAAACCTTTATCTTCAAAAATACGATAAGTAATGTTTTGTGCATTGGCATGCCTCAATGTATTATTAATCAACTCGCAGAACACCCGGTAAAGCACCGTTTCTATGGTATTGTCATACCGGCGGGCACCAATATCATTGGCGGCATGAATC
>JBDHYT010000148.1:0-6761 GCA_039811485.1 Marinilabiliaceae bacterium
CCTGTATTTTCAGGCCAAATGGCACTAAAGAACGGACCGCCTAGTGCAGATGCAACATTAATGGCATCATAAGTAACCAACACAATTGCTGTACCTTCGTTTACTGCAGTTATCAGACCCTTTTCGTTTACTGTAACCACGCTTGCATCAACAGCACCTGATTCATTAATTACAGTATAGTGATAGTCAGGCTCTAAGAAAAGGTTGGATGTTATACTATTGTTTGTTTGCCAGGCACGAATGTTTACAATCTGGTAAGTATCATCCTTTGAAAGTTTCAGATGACCTTTTTCGTTAATATTCAGATAGATATCAGAGACGTTGTATCCGTTATTGCTGCTAACGTTGTGGTCAACTGTTTTAGGGTCAGTATTCAGCATTTCTTCAGTGATAATTACAGATTCATCAGATGCCTTTTTAGAAAAAACACTTGAATATGTTGTTTTACCAGACTGAGAAACACGATACATAGAGGCCTGATTACCAGCTATTTTATATGAATATACTTTATTATTTTCTTCAGTTTCAACATTTACAGGTGCTATCTCTGTGAATGGTCTGAAGTAATAACCTGAATAATCGGGGAAACCAACAAATACATTAGCATCTTTAGGCGCTGTAATGGTATAGCTGTATGCCTTTGGAATTGCTTTGGTTGCATTAACATTTGCAGTAACTGTACCAGATACGCTTGCTGTTATGTAGCCTTCTGAAATTCGGGCTGCGCTTGGTTCAAATTTGATGAAGTAAGTATCACCCGATGTACATAACAAGGTGCTTCTTCCGGCAGTTACCGATGAACCTAATGTAATATTATGTTTAAGCCCTTCTCTTGTTGATACTTCAGGAATAATTGTGTAATCAACATCTTTCACCCAACCTGAATTTGTTGCATAGGTTGTTATTGTATAGAACTGAAAATCCTGTACTTCTTCGTCAGTAATTGTTATTTCAATAGTTCCGTTTAAAGTTGTTCCATCGGTGCCATAAGCAGATAAAATGTATGTGCCGGGTGTTGTATTAAATGTATATTTGTTGCCTTCCGGAGTTCCAACATTTACAACTTCATTGGTAGTTTTGTTTTTTAACTCCATTGTACGGCTAACTGCATTCATAGTAATATTTACAGTAGGCTTTTTCTCAATTACTTTTATTTGTAATTTATCCAAGCAGAAATATACGGCAGTATTTGGGCCATACTGTGGGTTTTCATCTGTAGTTTCTAATGTGTAGTATAAACCACCAATCTCGCCTAAGTCTGTTAAATCAACCCATTCCCAGTTTGGACTTTGAATTAGCTGACCGCCGTTATGTTGTGTTAAATAGTGGGTTACAGATTTACCAGTTTCATTTAGGTCACCATCTAATCCGTGGATAATCAGTTTAAAATAATCTCCATCTACAAAAGGGCGGGCAAATCCATCTCCTTTTATATTACCATAATATGGCCATGGGCTATTATTGATGTAAACACCAACAGCTTCGTATGTATTGCCATCTGTAAAAATAGTTTGAAGGTTGTGCATCGGCTCTGTTAGAGAACCATAATGAATTTTGTCAAAATATTCTGGCTCCATATGAAATCCCCAATACGCAAGTATATATGGAATTTCAGGATCTGTTAAAACAACTCCATTTTCATCTTTCAGAACATTACCGTTTGCGTCAGTTTTGATACCACCGCCGGCCATATTCCCCCATTGGTTTGCAACCCATCCCTGGCTGTCACCATTGGCAGCATCGCTGTTGTCACCATTTCTGCTATAGGTAAAACCATCCCAATAAAATCCACCAAAAGATGCACCTGCACCTTCAATTAAATGAGAGAATGAAAAAGGTGCATTTAACTCAAAAAATGTATAGTCTTTATCATTATATGTTTCTTTCCAAACGTTTTTCTCATTCAATTCAAATGAAGAAGGGTTTGTAGGCTTTGATAAATCCAAAGTTATTATTCCATTTACACTTTGAGCCGTTACTTTTGGTGTAAAAGTAACAGATGACTTTCCTGGTACTGTCTTCTGTTCTGTTATTGTTTTAGCTCGTTTGCTTATGCCAAACCAATACTCCGGGAAAGATTGGTTGTGCTGTGCAAACAACTGGTTTGTTATTGTTAATAATAACAATAAAATAAAAAAGTAATTCTTTTTCATTTTTGTAAATTTTATGGTTAGTAATAAAAAACAGAAATATTACATTCTGTTTTAGTAATTGCAATTAATTTTATTGCCCTTGCATGTATTAAATACATATTACACAAGCAATTCCGCGATTTCAACCTGACAATAACCAAAGGAAATTGGCAGTAGTGCTAAGCGCATTTTATTGCTTCTATGGAACTGATATTGTAAACAACAAGCAGCTTTTACAAATTATTTCTCCTGGTATATTCGCATATGGGAGAATCCACATGTCAGATTTGCATCCGCCTTAGTGAATTCTCTTATTCATGCTTTTTTACATCACTTTAATTTTGAAAGTCCAGACCTCTCTCTCCTTTTGAATGCTCAGAATATATATTCCGCGCGGCAGATTTTTTTCTATCTGTTCATTATCTGATGTACAGTAAAACTGTGCTATACGACTTCCGTTTAATGATGTGATCGTGCAATTGCTGTTTCCTGCACCTTTCAGATGTATATTGCCATTGCGGTAATACACACTGATAAAACTGTCGGTGATTGATTCTGTACCACTCGCAATACCAACATTCACTGTACAATATGCAATCAGAAACCCATCATTGGTTACTGCCCGTACAGTAGCAGTTCCTACAGCAACTGCGGTTACCAGTCCTTCTGATACTGTTGCCACATTTACATTATTACTTTTCCACGTTACTTCTTTATTGGTGGCATTTTGAGGAAGAACGGTTGCCGTGAGGAGTGCTGTTTCGGTTGGTCTCAGTGAAATTTCCGTTTTATCCAGTGCTATGCTCTGTGTAAATACAGGTACGGAAATATCCTTTCCGAGCAGGTGCAAATCTTCTGCACCCATCACCTCGGTAGATGTTTCACCTAACCAACCGCAATACTGATTAACACCGGTATATACTTTTACAAAATGAATACCCGGTATATTTACTGAATTGCCATCTTTATCAACCGCCCATTCGATATTAAAATTTGAGCGATCATTCGTATTGGGCTGATTATCTGCATATCCGTAACGATAGGCATATTGCACATAATAAGTTCCGTTTCCGCTTTCGTCCACGTAGTTGTTGGCAAGTTTGGTTCCCTCAAAAACCAGTTCGTCTTCGGCTAACCATTGCGGATAATACGGTTGGTTGTGAAATGTATTTCGATAAACATATCCTTCATCTCCCTGATTACTAATCCACTTGACATAAGTTAAGTCATTTAGAAAAGGATTCTTCGGATCTGGTATCCGCTCTTTGTTTTCGTCGGGACGGTAGTAGGTAAGACGATAATTTTTGATGGTTTGGGGTTTGTAATATTCGCTTCCTGCCAGTTCATACCATTCGTCGTCAGGCAGACCGTTACCGTTAGCATCATAGGACACCATCACAATACCAGGCTCGCAACTTCCCCCTTCTTTGGGTGCATCAGCATTGGGATTAGCATTGGCGTAAAATGCGTTGCCTAATATTTTGAAGTCATATTTGCCCGGTTTATTTTCCACCATGTGGTCAAATCCAAAAACAACGTAACCACCATATCCGCCTAAAGAGATCATTATACGCTCGTCGTTGGCAAGGCACTCTTCAGCCTTCAGACGCATGTCTTCTTCTGTATCGCCTGGTTCGTACTCGGGCAGCTTATTTACGAATTGGCCAGGAGCCGGTTTGTACTCATACACCTTATGAATGTAAGGTGATTGGCTAAATCCATTCAGAGTAACCAATCCAAAAATTAAAGTAAAAATTCTTCTCATATCATAGTATATTAAGGTTTATTTTTCCTCCAGGAATACAAAATGAGCAGGTATATCACCAGTTCTGACATTCCATTTCATTTTACCGTCTTTGTCAAAACAATAAAGAGTACCGGGCGTAACGTAGTTTTTCGCATCAGTAACATATATGTCTTTAGTTGTAGGATGAACTTTGATTCCGTAAGGTATTTTTATCTTCTTATCAGTACCGTCGGTAATGAAATTAGTGGTAATCAACTCTTTTTTTACCACGTCAACAATGCCATAGGTTATTTCGTTAGACATAGTAATATAGCTCCATTCGGTGCTGTATATGTAAAGTGAGTCACCATCCAGGTAAAAGTTTGACACGGCTACATTAAGCGAATCAACCAGATTATCTGTTTCGGTATCAATCCAGTATAGCTTTGAGGGCACGTCGTAATAGTCGCCTCTTGAGCTTACCCACAGGTTGCCGTGCCTGTCGGCCTTCAGACGGTGCAGGTTAATTGCAACAGGGATGCGTTTAATCTCTTTGAATGAGGGTATATCTATAACCGACACGGTGTTTTCGTAGTTTGGCACCATGTATCCGCCCGAGTTGGCCACATATATTTTGTTGCCTACAATCTCCAGTTCGTCGGGCTGGAAACCGACCAGACATCTATCCAACACCTGAAAAGTTGCCGTGTCAACTTTTGCCACGTACCCTATCTGCTCGTAATTGGGATTTATCTCTACCGGCCCGGCATAGGAGGTTACATAGGCATATCCTTCGTGAAACTTAATATACCGGCAATTGGGTATGTCTATCTGCCCCAGACGCTTAACTGTATATTTGTCCATCACCTCAATCTTGTTGGAGCAGTTTATTACGGCATAGAGTTTAGAACCATATATACCTATGTCGTTGCCCACGTCGCCCATCTCTTTGGGAACAGAGGGGTTGGCTGTTGCATAAATATTGCGGTGGTACTGATTGGTTTCAAAGCTGTAATAGTCGAGGGTGGATTTGTTGCTACCCATATTACCTTCGTTAAGAAGATAAAAGCCTATCAGTTTTTTCTCAGCTTCACCAGATTCATCTTTTCCGGGATTATCAGGAATATCAACTATTTCCTCCCTGTCAATCTCTCTGTCGTCACGGCAGGCAGTGAACGAACAGACCAGTGATAAGGCTAAAAAAACAGTGAGTCTGGATAGTTTTTTCATATCTCAATTTTTAAAATCAGTTTATAATTCCGACCCGGCATAGGGTAGTTAAGCACCACATCATATTGCTGATCCAGCAGGTTATTTACCTCTGCCGAGAGTTTTCCCTTAATATTTTTTATTTCAAAGGTCTTTCCCATGGTAAGGTCATGGGTATACCATGGTTCTTCATAGTTGGTGTGTATGTTGGCCGAGTTATGATAGCGTTCGCCTACGTATATGAAGCTGTAATTCAGGTCCCACGACTTCCACATAGTGTTTGCTATTACCGACCCGTTATGCCATGGTATATATGCTATCTGTCCGCCGTACCACTGACTTTGAGGGTCGTTAAAATCCTGAGCTTTCTGATAGGTGTAGCTCAGGCTGGTGTTTAATTGTATGTCATGAGGCAACTTCCATCCGGCCTGTGCCGTTACGTCGATACCGCGAATTTCAACATAGCCCAGGTTCATCATCATCCATCTGTACTGGCCGTTTCCTTTGGGTATGGCAACTATCTTATCGGTCACTTCATTGTAATAGGCATCGGCACGCAGGTTGAATCCTGAAAGAGCCCCTGAATCGTTTTTCTTTTCATACATGAAACCAATATTGTACTGAACTGTATATTCGGGTTTTAGCGTGACGTTGCCAATGTCGGTGTAGTACAGATCGTTAAAGGTGGGCATCCGGAAAATCCGTTTATAGAATGCACGCAGATTAAAATCATGTCTCTCAAAGGGCTGGTATGAGAGGAACATGGCCGGAGTAAACTCAGTTTTATCGTCGGGCTTACCCTCTTGAGGGTTATTGCTGCGTGTTACCTTTTCATAAACAAATGTGCTCAAGAGGCTGGCCTGGGCTTTTATTCTGTTCCACTCAAAAGCGGTGGCCAATGCAACAAGCACTGTTTGCCGCTCGGGATATACAAAGTTGGTAAGAGTAGCGTCGAGTGTATTCCACTGGTAATCTGCCGACAGGTTAACATCCCATTGGGGAAGGATTGAAAACTTATTTGCTACGGAGGCATAAATCTCCTCCTGCCAAAATTTATTGTTGATATACATCAGAGTGGTATCGGGATTCAGATACCGCATATAATCGTTGGCATACTTAACATTCAGAAGAAAGTCATAAAAATGTGATACCCGTTTCTGAAAACTTCCCTGTGCAAAGAAGTTGCGGTCCCATTGTCGCTGTGAGCGTTTCCATACATTGTTGACGATGGCTCCGGGTATGCCTTTCTCCGAGTCGTAAAAATAAGCTTTTGCCTGCCACTTGCCGCCATCAATTACCCCATGAAGGCTGCCCTCGATGCGTTTTGCTTCTATGTCACCATTTTTACGTGTGGCCGTTGTATCCCATGCCACCGTGCCATTGTGAAGCACCTTTCTGTATCTGAAAGGGTATCTGCCGGTAGCGTAGGTATATTCGGTATTGAGTGAAGAGCTGATTTTTGCTGATATTTTTTGCTCCCAAAGCAGCGATGGATTGGCCAGGCCGAAGGAACCTGTTCTGAATATTCCTGATATATTGCTGCTTTTGCCCTCACTAAAAGTTGGTCTTCTTGTTCTCAGGTATAAAGTTCCGGCAGAACCAAAGTCTTTAGCCGACTGAAAAATCTCGCTCTTCTGGCCGTTGTAAAGCGAAATTTCTTCTATATTATCCAATGAAAACTTACCGAGGTCAAT
>JBDHYT010000149.1:0-6750 GCA_039811485.1 Marinilabiliaceae bacterium
AATAATGACTTCAACATAACCCTATCACGAAATAAACTCACTTCTAATCTCTTTGACCTTTTCAATAAGTTTGCCAAACACCTCTTTTGACATAAAAGTTTCGGAGTCGGCTCTGATAATTGTAGTTCGTTCCTCGGGATTGGTTACTGCCTCAACATTGCTGGTTGACACAATTTTAACCTGGTCGAATATCACTTTTAGCTCGTTCATCTTAGCTTTCAGATACTCGATATTATCGTTTGACTCTTGATTCTCAAGCAGGTTAAGCACTGTCTCAAGCGAAAGTTTCTGATAAATAATGCGTTCAACAAGATTTTTGTTGTTCTCGAGCGAACCGTTGGTAAGACCGGTGGCAAAATAGAGTCCCTCAATCCATCCGCCAATCAGGACGGTGATGGCTATCGACTCGCGTTTGTTTTCGGTAAGGAAAGCGTTGGAGTTCATAAACGATTCGGAGATGATGTCGAGCACCACATCACGATTGTTCATGTTGGCCTCGAGTTTTTTGATGGTGTTATCGTCGATAGCCTGTAAAATACCCAATCCATCGGCCAGCTTCTTGGCAACACCAATATATTTAATGGTAGTCTGAGTCTGGTCGAACAGGCTTGCATAACTCATGTCGGCCGAGTAGATGCCGAGATTAAGTGCCATTTTCAGATTGGTCTGATAGTTATTTACACTTGTTACGGGGTTGAGCAAATCCTCATCGTAGATAGCTCCCGAACGCTTGATAAGCATTGCTGTCTCGAGTGGCGAAGGTAATGTATAGAATATCAGCTTCGACTTATTGAAGTTATCAAGCATGTTTTCATCGATGGTAACCGAATCGATGGCACCAATACCACCATTGGCATTATGCTGGTTTCCACCACACTTACATGAATTAAGGCCGGCTACAACCACCATTATTACAAATAATCTCATGACAAAAGATCGGGTCATAATCACTAAGTTATTTAAGTAAAAAATCAACCAGAAAATCTAAAAAATAAATTACAAATATTTATCCAACAAAACAAATGATTTAAAACAATTATTCACCTGATGCAAAATGCTTCATAAACTGTGTCCGTTCATAAACAACCGGATCGGTGATGCCCGAATAGTTGAGAATACCTCTGAACTCATCGATTGTTGAGAACTTCTTATTCTCCATCCACTTTGATAAATCGTTTAAAATATTTGTTATCACACTTTCGCCATGCAAAAACACTGCCGAACATACCTGAAATGACTGTGCACCCGCAAGTAAAATTTTCACGGCCGATGCTCCGTTGTGTATTCCGGTAGATGCCGACACCTCTGCATCCTTTATCTGGCCGGTTACAATTGCCGTCCAGCGCAGTGCCGCACTGTAATCGGAAGGTGAGCTCATGACGCCAGAAGAGGTGATGGTAAGTTTTTCGATGTCGATATCGGGCGAGAAGAAGCGGTTGAAAAGTACTACCGCCTTGGCTCCGGCTGAATAAAGATTCTTCACAAACGAGACTATACCTGTAAACTGCTGGCCAATCTTCACTGCCACAGGTATTTTCACTGCCTTCACCACATCCTGCACTATCTGTATGTATTTATTTTCGATTGTGTGGCTATCGCTATATTTTTGAGTATCGAGCACATAAATATTAAGCTCAATGGCATCGGCACCGGCCTCTTCAAACTGGCGTGCAAAAGCGACCCACTCCGATGCCGAGTAGCAGTGGATGCTTGCTATTACGGGTATTGAAACTGCAGCTTTAGCTTCTTTTATAAGTTTGATATAATCAGCCACACTGCTGTTGAGTGTATAATTTTTGATATAATCGTAAGCCTCGGGATAATCGTTATGAATTCCTTTCGACAGACTATTGGTTTCGTAGGCCACCTGTTCCTCGAAAAGAGATTTCAACACCACGGCACCGGCACCGGCCTGCTCCAGTTTCTTGATTTTGGCAGCACTATTGGTTAGCGATGAACTACTGATTATCAAGGGGTTCTTCAACGACAACCCCATATAATTGGTACTTAGATTAATCATGGAATATTTATTTTCAACAAATATAATGAAATATGTATAAAAATAACACTCTTTTATTGTGGTTTATCATAACTGCGATGACCAAAAATTTTGCTGCCAACCCTGATCATGTTGCTGCCCTCCTCTATGGCTACCTTATAATCGTCGGACATACCCATACTTAAGACGGCAAAAGCATCATAGTGGCTGAAAAATTTTTGTTTTATCTGACTGTAAAGATGGTGCAGTGATTTGAATTCGCTACGCACTTTTTCAATATCATCGGTAAATGTTGCCATGCCCATCAACCCGCATATTTGCACATTTTTCAACTCCTGATGGCCGGCTGATTCAAGAAAGGCAATGAGTTCGTCTTCGGAAAAGCCAAATTTGGTACTCTCGTCGGCAATATGCACCTGCAACAGGCACGACACCACTTTAGAGATTTTGGCGGCCTCCTTATCGACGGTTTTGAGAAGTCGAACACTATCCACACCATGAATGAGATATACAAATGGGACAATAAACTTCACTTTATTGGTTTGCAGATGGCCGATCATGTGCCAGCGCACATCGGCAGGCAGTGCGGCAGCCTTTTCGGTAAGTTCCTGCACTTTATTTTCGCCAAAATGCCGCTGTCCGCACTGATATGTTTCGCGCACCACTTCAACTGAGTGGGTCTTTGATACGGCCACAAGGGTTACGGCTTTTCCAATTTCGCTATTTATAGAATCAATCGACTCCTTAATTGACATGATACAGGCAATTGTTCAAATGAATAAAAACACAAAAATAACTTACTAAATCGAAAAATAAAACATAACGTGAAAGAAAAAGCCGGCTTTGCATGCCGGCTTATCTTTTAGAATGTTTTTATCACCAATCCCGATCTCAGCTTGGGTTCAAACCAGGTGGTTTTTGGTGGCATTATGTTGCCACTGTCGGCAATATCAATCAGTTGCTTCATCGACACGGGATAAAGTGCAAAAGCAACCTTCATCTCGCCACTGTCCACACGACGTTTAAGCTCGCCCAATCCTCTTATGCCACCCACAAAATCGATGCGGGTCGATCGGCGAAGATCTTCGATACCGAGAATCTTGTCGAGAATATGGTCGGACAACACGGTAACATCAAGAACACCAATAGGATCGGAGTCGTTGTATGTTCCGGGCCTGGCATTGAGTTTATACCATTTTCCGGCAAAATACATACTGAACTCGTGAAGGCGCGAAGGTGAATAAATATCGCTACCCATCTCCTGCACGTCCATTACTTTTGATAATTCTGACATAAACTCACTATCCGAAAGACCATTAAGATCTTTTACAACCCTGTTGTAATCGATTATCTGCAGTTGGTCGTCGGGGAAATGCACCGACATAAAGAAGTTGTAATCCTCGTTGCCTGTATGTGCCGCATTGGCAGCCTTGCACTCCTGCCCTATCCGAGCTGCTGCTGCCGTGCGGTGGTGACCATCGGCAACATAAGTAAACGGCACCTTAGTGGCAAAAAGATGTTCGATGGCCTGATTCTTGGCCGAGTCGGCAATCACCCAGAAGTGATGTCCGAAACCATCTTCGGCAACAAAATCATAGTCGGCAGGCTGGTTTTTAACCACCTCTTCCACTATTGCATTTATCTCGGGCACAGCCTTATAGCTAAAGAATACCGGCTCGATATTGGCTTTCACATGGCGGGTCAGAATCATACGGTCTTCCTCCTTATCGGGACGTGTAAGCTCATGTTTTTTGATGATACCGTTCTGGTAATCCTCACACGATGCGCCACCCACAATACCGTATTGAGTACGGCCATTCATGGTTTGTGCATATATATAGAACCGTGGTTCGGGATCTTCAACCAACCATCCTACATTTCGGAAGTGTTTGAAATTATCGACTGCTTTCTGATACACCTCATCGGAATGGATATCGATATCGGGAGCCAGATCTATTTCGGCGCGGGTTACATGCAGAAGCGAACACTCGCGGCCTTGAGCCATCTGTGCAGCCTCCTGGGTATTCATCACATCGTAGGGCAGGCATGCCAGATCCTTAACAATGGAACGGGGCGGACGCAGCCCCATGAATGGTTTTACAATTGCCATATTGGGGATTTTTCAAAAAAAATAATGATTTACTTTTTATTCACTCTGAATGTCTCATCTCCTATCTTGAAGAACTTAACAATCTGATGTGCCGCTGCAACACCGGCATTGATGTTGGCCTCTTCGGTTTGTGCACCCATCTTCTTGGGAGTGAAGAAGTAACGACCCGGGAATTGTGCATACTCATCCTTATTGTCGGGAGCGATATCCGAAAGATATTTGAAATCGGGACGATCGGCCATAATCTTCAGCAGCTCCACCTCGTTGATAACCTCTTTGCGGGCTGTATTGATAAGCACTGCGCCTTGTGGCATTGTTGAAAGAAGATTGTAGTTAATCGAGTTTTTAGTCTTTTCGGTTGCCGGAATGTGAAGCGACACATACTGGCAGGTTTTATACAGTTCCTGCTCTGTATCAACATGATGAACGCCATCGGCCTTCATTGCATCTTTCGACACGAAAAGGTCGAATGCGTACACCTCCATGCCAAAACCTTTGGCAATGGCAGCCACACGCTTACCCACGTTTCCATAGGCATGGATACCAATTTTTTTACCAAGCAGCTCCGAACCCGACGAACCGTTGTAGTTATTGCGCGCCTGCTGAATCATCATGCCTATTACAAGCTCAGCCACAGCATTGGCATTCTGGCCGGGTGTGTTCATGGCCACAATATTGCGTGCTGTACATGCTGCCAGGTCGATATTATCGTAACCGGCACCTGCACGGACAACTATTTCGAGGTTTTTGGCAGCGTCAACCACCTCCTGGGTAACCAGGTCGGAGCGGATTATAACAGCATTCACATCCTTAACGGCATCGATAAGCTGCTGTTGTGAAGTATATTTTTCGAGCAGAACAAGTTCATAACCCCCTGCTTCAACTATCTCTCTGATTTGTTGAACAGCCACCTTTGCAAATGGCTTATCGGTTGCAACCAGTACTTTTTTCATAGCGATATTTATAAATTATTGTTAATAACGACTATCAAAAGAGAGACGCCAGGATTGTTTGGTCAATCCCGGCATCCTCATCTGTATCAATGTTTAGCTTCAAACTCTTTCATTGCATCAACCAGTGCCTGCACGCTCTCTTTGGGCAATGCGTTGTAGGTTGAGGCACGGAATCCGCCAACGGTGCGGTATCCTTTGATACCAACCAGGCCACGAGCGGTTGCAAAGTCGTTGAACTCTTTCTCCAACTCCTGATACTCATCCTTCATGTAGAAGCAGATATTCATCAGCGAGCGGTCTTCGGCATTTGGAATGGCAGGTCTGAAGAGACGGTTTCGGTCAATCTCGTCGTAAAGCAGGCCGGCTTTCTCGATATTGCGTTTTTCCATTACTTTCAGTCCGCCCTGCTCTTTAAGCCATTTCAAAGTCTGGAGTGCACCGAACACTGCCACCACCGGAGGAGTGTTGAACATCGACTCTTTGGAAATATGGGTACGGTAGTCGAGCATTGTAGGGATATGACGCTCCACCTTACCAAGAAGGTCTTCTTTGATAAGAGCAAAAGTAACGCCGGCAGGTGCAAGGTTTTTCTGTGCTCCACCATAAATAAGTCCATATTTGGAGACATCGATTGGGCGCGAGAAGATATCAGACGACATATCGGCAATCAAAGGCACGTTTACATCAAGGTCGTGACGAATTTCGGTACCGTAGATTGTGTTGTTGGTGGTGATGTGGAAATAATCAACATCGGAAGGAACTGTGTATCCTTTAGGTATATAGTTGAAATTCTTATCTTTAGATGATGCAACTTCAACAACTTCACCAAATGCCTTTGCCTCTTTTAGTGCTTTTGAAGCCCACTCGCCGGTGTTAAGATATGCAGCCTTGCTCTTCATAAGGTTGAAAGGCACCATGCAGAACTGCAAGCTGGCACCGCCACCTACGAAAATAAGCTGGTATCCGGCAGGCACATCAAGAAGTTCTTTAAAAAGTGAGATAGCCTCGTCCATAACAGCAACAAACTCTTTGCCGCGGTGGGATACTTCGAGAAGAGAAAGACCTGTACCTGCAAAATTCAGTACTGCATCGGCGGTGTTCTTAATGGTATATTCGGGCAATATTGATGGCCCGGCATAAAAATTGTGTTTTTTCATTACTAATATTGTTTTAGATTTATAATACTATTGAATAAAACCTTAATGCGGTTTTGTGCATCCCAAGCAGGTTTTAACGGCTACTAAAATAATGATAAAAATCACATCCGGTAACACATAAACCTTTTTTTATATGCTTTGCTTACAAAATCACACAAAAGGTGTCTTTACAATTACAGCTTTCAAGTCACGGTTCCTTACCCTGATAAAAATTTCGCGTCCCAGTTCAGAATATTGGTTTGCTATGTAAGCCAATCCTATACCTTTCTGAAGCACAGGCGATTGGGTGCCCGATGTTACCTGTCCGATTACATTTCCCTGAGCATCCACCACCTCGTAACCGTGGCGCGGAATGCCTCTGTCGATCATCTCGAAGCCTCTCAGACGCTGGGTTATGCCCTCTTTTTTCTGTTTCAGAAGAGTATCCTTGTCGATAAAATTCTTATGGTCAACAAATTTGGTAATCCATCCCAGGCCGGCCTCGATGGGCGATGTGGTATCGTCGATATCGTTGCCATAGAGGCAGAAACC
>JBDHYT010000150.1:0-6712 GCA_039811485.1 Marinilabiliaceae bacterium
GCTGTTGCGCAAGGTGAGTGAGAACCTTGCCTGGGGGCTTTCAATCCTCATTCAACTCTATAATCCGGAATTAATATTGATAAAAGGACCACTGGCGGTTGCCCAAAAGCATATCACCATACCTCTCACACTGGCACTCAACCGCTTCTGCCTCAATGAAATTGTAAATGGAGTTGACATAGAGCTTCCTCTCAACTCCGACCATTTGGGGCTGAATGGAGTTGCTGCCCAGGTCTTTCGTAACGAATTTAATCTCTAACAAAGTGATAGTGTTAATTTTAATTCTTTAATTATGAAACAAAACTCTAATTGGTTTAAAAGGTGGCTGCTTGGTATTGCTACACTTTTTATCGGAACCGGTATGCTGTTGGCACAAGAGGTTACCATCACCGGTACTGTGACTTCTTCAGATGATGGCTTATCTGTTCCTGGTGCTTCCGTCGTGGAGAAAGGTACCAACAATGGTACAATTACAGATTTCGATGGAAAATTTTCCTTGAAGGTAAAACAGGGTTCTACCATTGTTATCTCTTTTATAGGTATGGCAACACAGGAGCTTCTTGTTCAGAATGTAGGTCCATATAAAATTGTAATGGATTCTGAAACTAAAGGACTTGAAGAAGTTGTGGTAACAGCTTTAGGCGTTAAGCGCGAGAAAAAAGCCTTAGGATATTCAATGCAGGAAGTAAAAGGAGAAGAACTATTGCATGCTCGAGAGGTTAACCTTGCTAATGCATTAACTGGAAAAGTTTCAGGTGTTCAGATTATTAGATCAAGTAATGGCCCCGGCGGTTCTTCTAAAATTCAACTAAGGGGTAGTAACTCTATTACCGGCCTAAATCAACCATTGATAGTAGTTGATGGTGTTCCTGTTGACAACTTTACAGGGGCATCAAATAATGACTTTTGGAATCCTTCTGCCGATATGGGTAATGGTTTGTCGGACATAAATCCAGATGATATTGAATCTATGTCTGTACTGAAAGGAGCCTCTGCGGCAGCTCTTTATGGCTCACGTGCAGGTAACGGTGTTATTCTTATTACTACTAAGAGTGGTAAAAAGAATAAGGGCATGGGTGTTACCGTCTCTTCTTCCGTTTCCTTCGAGAATCCTTTTATGACTCCAGATATGCAATCAAAATTTGGACAGGGATTGAGCGGAACATACGATAAAGATAGTGGTTCAAGCTGGGGGCCAGAAATTCAGGGTCAGAATTATACCAGTTGGGATGGATCAACAAAGCAGATGAAATCATACGATAACGTTAAAAACTTTTTTGATACGGGAATAAATGCTACTGAAAATATCTCTTTCTCCCAGCAATATGATAAGGCTTCTATTTACGCTTCGCTTACCAGAATGGACGACAAAAGTATGATTCCGGAAGCTAAGCTTAGTCGTACAAATATGATGGTACGTCAGACTGCCAAGTTTGGAGCAAATGATCGTTGGAGTACCGATGCTAAAATTCAATATATTATTTCTGATGCAAAAAACCGTCCTATTAGCGGTCGAAATGATTCGAATCGATTTATGACAATGTATAATTTCCCGAAATCATTGGATATTCGCGATTTTGAGCCAGCTATTGATAAAGATGGAAATATGCTTTGGTATACCATTGGTAATGTTATTAATCCATATTGGGCTAGTAAATATGCTACAAGCCAAGATATAAGGAACCGATTCCTGATGAATGGTTCCTTAAAATACAATGTTACAGATTGGTTGAATGCTGAAGTAAAAGGTGGAACCGATATTTATTTTACCGAAGTTGAGTCGAAAACTTATGGTGGAAGTCCTCGCAGTTTAACTGGTTTTTACAGCATTGGCGAACAAAAGTTCTATGAGAACAACTTTAGTTTTCTATTATCTGCTAGTAAAGACAATATCTTTGGAAATTGGGGTGGAGCCGCCTCTTTTGGTGGAAACTTGATGAAACGTACTTCTTCTGGTATTGATGCAAGTTCCGGTGAATTAGAGGTTAAGAATCTTTTCAAACTGAATAATGGCAAAAATAAACCATCGGTTAGTGAAAGCTACTCTCAAAAGAAGATAAATTCACTTTATGGCACTTTCCAAGTTAATTACAATGGATGGGCATTTGTAGATGGAACATTTCGCAATGATTGGACATCTACCTTGTCCAAGGATAATAGATCGTTCTTCTATCCATCAATTAGCGGTTCATGGGTTATTAGTGATATGATGAAAAATGAATTCGCTGGAATGCCGATGTGGTTTACTTATGCAAAGGCTCGTGTTTCTTATGCTGAGGTTGGTAATGATATGGATCCTTATCAATTGTATAATACATATAATATAGATAAAGATCCTAACGGTAATACTGTTACCTCCCAAGGTAGCGTGCTTTATAATCCCAACGTAAAAAATGAATTAATTAAATCTTGGGAAGTTGGTGCAGAAGTTCGATTTTTCAGTAATCGTCTAGGTCTTGACTTTACATGGTATAAGTCAAATGCTACTAACCAATTACTTAATATACCTATGAATCCATTATCGGGATATAATGCTCGTAAAATTAACGCCGGTAATATTCAAAACCAGGGTGTTGAGATTATGGTGAATGCTCGACCAATCGAAAATTTAGGCGGATTAAGTTGGGATTTAATGCTAAACTACTCTAATAACAAGAATAAAATCATTAGTTTAGAAGAGGGAATTGAGAAGTATGCTTTGGGAGGATATGATAATTTAACGGTGTTTGCTGTTGCCGGAGGTAACTATGGTGAGATTTGGGGAACACGTTATAATAGAGTTGAAGACAAAGCTAGTCCTTATTATGGTCAGATTATTATTGATGGGGATGGACTTCCAACTGCATCAAGTCAAAGCTATAAACTTGGTGATCAGCAAGCTAAAGGATTGTTGGGTCTTACTAACACATTTAATTATAAAGGTTTGTCATTCAGCTTCTTGATTGATGCTCGTATTGGTGGGGAGATTTTTTCAGCAACCAATCAAACTCTTCAACTCTCAGGTGCTGCAAAAGCTACCACAGCAGGTGGCAAACGCGAAGGTGTTGTAGCCAAGGGTGTTGTTTCAAATGGTACAGGAGGTTTTACTCCAAACACAAAGAGTGTATCCAATGAAATTTATTGGAAATCCGTTGGTGGAAGAAGTGGTAACTTAGGTATTGCTGAGGCAAATATTTATGATGCAACTAATATCCGTTTACGTAGTATTGCTCTTAACTATAATCTGCCTAAACAGTGGGTGTCATCGACACCATTCCAATCTATTAAAGTAGGTGCGAATGTTAATAATGTGTGGATGATTAAGAGCCATTTAAATGGTGTTGATCCAGAATCTGTCTATGCTACAAGTACTAATGCCGTTGGTTTTGAGGGAAATAGCTCTCCAACATCTCGTACCTATTTGTTTAATGTGTCATTCAGTTTCTAATAATTGAAATTTTAGGAGTATGAAAAAAATAAATATTTTAATATACGCTTTGAGCATCTCGTTTCTTGGGATAACAGCTTGCTCTGATTTTGAGGATATTAATGAGAACCCTAAGGCTGCCTCACAAGATCAGACACAACCTTATTACGCTCTTAATAAAGCTATAATTGATGCACAACAATCTCCTCATGAAGCCGAGCGTGTGTTTGTGTATCAATGGAAATCTGCCGCTCGTCAACATCAGATGTCTTTTTTTGCTACTGGCAGTTATTCTGATGACTTTAATGATGATTATCATAACTCAAGAGTATCTAACTGGATTAAGTCTGCAACTTTGGCAATTACCCTTAGTGATGCTCAAATTGCAAGCGGAAAACTCACCGGTCATAGTATGGATTTTATTCCTAATGTGAAACAAGTAAGTCGTATTTGGCGCGCATATCTTATGACCGAATATGTCGATAACTTTGGTGTTATGCCAATCGATGCGTTTCAAGGTAAAGATCCCGAATTTAAAAGTGCTAAAGATGTTTACTATTTTTTGTTGGACGAACTTAAAGATGCCGCGTCTAAGATTGATGTAAATGTAGTGCCTACTGATTTCGAGAAGAAATTTGATTCAGCTTATAAGTTTGATTTTTCAAAATGGATAAAATATGCCAACTCAATGCGTTTGCGACTTGCAATGCGTCTTTCAGAAGTTGATGCATCTAAGGCGCAGTCCGAATTTGAAGCCGCTGCAAAGAATCCTCTGATTTTAACTGCCGATGATATTTTTAAAGTTGCTGAAAAGGATGGTTGGGATGCCTTAACCGGGGTAATGTCAAGATCGTGGAATCAGCAAGTGATGTCAAAAGCCATGTATAATATTTTAACTAATCTTGGTGGTGTTAAATCAGAAGTATTGTTGCCAGAGAAGAGGTATGAGAATTATTTCAAGCCTGATAACTACCTCGGCCTCTATTTGCCAAACCACTTTTCTGCAAATACCGACGATCCATCGAAGCAATATTATATGGATGGTATCCCGTCAAGAGTCGATCCTCGTGCATTTAAAATTTTCTTTTTGCCGTTTGATAAGGATGCTACGAACTATATCGATTGGTTTAAAGTAGATAAGACAGTATTTGATTTGTTAGGTGATAATAATACAGTACTTGCTTCAGTTGATACCAAGTATTGTTGGAATGGTTATCCCAACGGATTTAATGGTACAAAAGCTGCACGTAATAAAATAACAGGAAGCAATCAAGCTACCTTTCCCGCTATGGGAAAACAGTATCGTCAGAGTACTAACAGTCGGGTTTTCTTTGGAGATTGGGAGACTTACTTTTTGTTGTCAGAAGGTGCAGTTAGAGGATGGAATACAAATGGAGTTGCAGCCAAAGACGCCTATGAGAATGGTGTGAAAGCAAGTTTCGTTTATCACAAGGCTGATATGACTGTTTTAACTAGTTATTTGGCATCTACAGAATATAACTTGGTAGGTACCTCTGTTGCTTTTGACCATACAACAGAGCCGGTTGATGTTAGTATGGATTATATTGATGGGTACACCAAAACACCTGGTACTGTAACATATCATTATCCTGTGGCCTCAAAAACATTATATGGAAAAGCTCTGAATGACAAATTGTGTAAGATTATTACACAAAAATATATTGCTCAGATGCCTTATCTTCCTATGGAATCTTGGTCTGACCACAGACGTCTTGGGTTGCCTTTCTTTGAAATAATTTCCGCAGAAGATCCAATTGCAACAATGCCTGCATGGAATAAAGATGCTTACAAAGATGGACAAAAAGTTTCGCTTTATCCCCAGAGGATGCGATTCCCAACAAGTTTGAAAAATGCTGATGTTAATGGCTATAATAAGGCTATTCAGTTGCTTGGTGGAAAAGATGAAACTCTCACACCGTTATGGTGGGCGAAAAAAAATTGATGATTTATTTAATGTTAACGAGGTACTCTTAAGGGTGCCTCGTTTTCTTTTTTTATAGCTTTGTTGTATTGTTAATAATTATTGCAAATGGAAAAGGTATTTCTTAAACTAATCGTGTTGTGTGCAATACAGTTTACTTTGGTGCTTAGTACAACCCCTACCTTTGCTCAGCAAGGTTTTGTACACGAGAAATCGGACAAATATCTGTGGCCAACGGATAAAGATGTACTTGAGAAACTCGACCGCTGGCAGGATCTGAAATTCGGTGTTCTGTTTCACTGGGGATTATACTCTGTGCCGGGTATTGTAGAGTCGTGGTCGATATGCTCCGAAGATGAGGATTGGATCCCGCGCGATAGTACAATTGCCTACGATGAATATAAAAAATGGTATTGGGGGCTGAAGGATAAATTTAATCCCACTCAGTTTAATCCAGAGCAGTGGGCTAAGGCAACCAAAGATGCAGGTATGAAGTATATGATTTTCACTACTAAGCATCATGATGGCTTTAATATGTTCGACACAAAACAGACCGATTTTTCAATTATGAGCGGTCCGTTTAAAAATAATCCGCGCGCCAATGTTACAAAATATATTCTTGAAGCTTTTAGGAATCAGAATTTTATGGTGGGAACCTACTTCTCCAAACCCGACTGGCATTGTGAGTATTATTGGTGGCCGAGATATGCAACGGGTAACCGTAATGTGAATTATAAAATTAACCGTCATCCTCAGCAATGGGAAAAGTTTAAGCAGTTCACCTATAATCAGATAGAAGAGTTGATGACCGGTTATGGTAATGTTGATATCCTGTGGCTCGATGGCGGCTGGGTGGCTGCTCCGCGTCAGGATATCAGGATGGATAAAATTGCCGCAATGGCTCGTAAAAACCAGCCTGGCCTCCTTGTTGTGGATAGAACTATACAGGGTGAGTTTGAAAACTATCAAACTCCCGAGCGTTCAATACCCGATGTGCAGCAGCCATTTCCATGGGAGAGTTGTATAACGCTCAGCAACGATTGGGGCTGGATTCCTAATACCAAGTTTAAATCGTGGCAGCAGGTTATTGCACTTCTTACCGAAGTTACTGCCAAAGGTGGAAATCTTCTTCTGGGTGTCGGCCCCACGCCCGAGGGAATTATACAGCCCGAAGTTGTGGATGTGCTAAAGCAGATAGGCAATTGGCTCGATGTTAACGGCAAAGCCATATATAATACCCGTATCACTCCGGTGTATCATAGTGATAATGTGTGGTTTACTGCCGATAAGGATAAAAAAACACTATACTCAATCTATTTGCCAACGAATGGTGCATCAGAAAAATATATAGAGTGGGAGAATAA
>JBDHYT010000151.1:0-6707 GCA_039811485.1 Marinilabiliaceae bacterium
CTGACGCAAGAGTTTTCGTGCCCCATTATTCATGTGCGTAAAGCTTCGTCCATCATAAAAAATCTCGCCCTTCTCGATTTCAAGCAAACCTACGATGGATTTTAGGAAGACCGTTTTACCCGATCCACTTTGTCCGATAATAAGATTTGTGGTACCCTTATCGAATGTGGCATCAATATCGAAAAGAACCTGTTTGGTATCGAAGATTTTTGATACTCCGCGTGCTTCAATCATTCCAACAAAAGTTTAGTGAGAAGGAGGTTAAACAATAAAATAACAACACTGCTGGTAACAACGGCTTTGGTACTTGCTCTTCCAACTTCGAGTGCACCTCCGGATGTATAGTAGCCCCAGTAAGAGGCGACCGATGAAATTATAAAAGCAAAAACAACAGATTTCACGAGCGAATAAAACACATAAAATGGTTTAAACGAATAGAGAACTCCATAAATAAAATCCTCGGAAGGAACAGCACCGCTAAGGCTGCCAGACAACCACCCGCCGATGATGCCGACACCCATACTGTAAACAACCAATAATGGAACGCTTAAAATCATGGCAACTATTTTGGGCCCGGCAAGATACGCCGCTGAGTTGACACCCATAATTTCGAGGGCATCAATCTGTTCGGTAACCCGCATTGTTCCAATTTCGGAGGCAATGCTGGAACCAACTTTACCGGCTAAAATAAGACAAACAATGGTAGATGAAGACTCAAGAATAATAGAATCGCGCGAAGCGAGACCCACCATATATTTGGGTATCAAAGGACTCTCAACGTTATAAGCCGTCTGAAGTGTGATAACAGCACCCATAAAAACCGAGATGATTGCAACGATTCCTAACGAATCGACCCCCAGCTTATCAAACTCGAAGAACATCTGTTTTGAAAAAATCCGCATTTTCTCGGGCCGTTTCAAAACTTTTAGCATAAAAATAGTATATCGTCCAATATGTTCAAACATAACTCAATCGATGATTGTTTAAATAAATAGACGGATTGTTAGTTCCATCAGTCATTTTTTTTATATAACATTGCATCCCGGTAAACCCAGAGCAAAGTTAATTCATTTTATCTTAATGCACGAGTGGTTTAAAAAAATGAAGATACTAAAACTTAATATATGAACTCAGAGACTTACTGTGTGATTATGGCGGGCGGAATAGGAAGCAGGTTTTGGCCTGTGAGCCGGACTAAAAGCCCAAAACAGTTTTTAGACATTTTGGGAACTGGCAGAACACTATTACAATCCACATTCGACCGTTTCCGTACGATTTGTGATATCGATAAATTCCTGATTGTTACAAGTAGAGAGTATGTAAAAATAGTAAAGGATCAACTCCCCGAAATTGGTGAAAGTCAAATTTTGGCAGAGCCTTTCCGGAGAAATACAGCACCATGCATCGCATTTGCCAATGCAATAATCAAAAAAAACAATCCTAATGCAATTGTTGTTGTTACGCCTTCGGATCATCTTATAACCCAGGAGCATCTTTTTCAGCAGAGCATTAGAACAGGAATTGAGTTTGCATCCAACAACGACGCTCTTCTGACACTGGGCATAAAACCACACAAGGCAGAAACAGCCTTTGGATATGTGCAGATAGGTAAACAGATCCACAAAGAGTTTCCGATGATAAACAGGGTAAAGACTTTTACTGAAAAACCAAATCTGGAAATGGCCAGCATTTTCTACGAAAGCGGGGAATTCATGTGGAATGCCGGTATCTTTATATGGTCGCTCAACAGCATCGAGAAGGCTTTTGAAAAACATCTGCCATCGGTTCACTCACAGTTTGATGGCTTTGCCGAATATCAAGGCACAAAGAACGAAGAAGATAAGTTGAAGCAGATATACTCTGAGTGCGACAATATATCGATAGACTACGGTATAATGGAGAAGGCCGACAACGTATTTGTGAAGACAACCAACTTTGGATGGTCGGATCTTGGGACATGGAGCTCGTTATACGAATTTTCGGAAAAGGATAAGGAGGGTAATGTAACCATTGGCGGGCAGAGCATGCTATACCAAACAAACAACTGCATTATCCATATTCCTAAGAAAAAGGTGTGTGTGGTACAAGGGTTGACCGACTACATAATAGTGGAATCGGAAAACGCATTATTGATTTGCCCCAAGGATAACGACCAACAAATCAGACAATTCTCAAGCGACATTAAACTGGAACTGGGTATAGACGACTAAAACATCAGAATAAAACATACTAAAAAAGGCTGCCTATTACAGACAGCCTTTTTCTATATAACTACATAACTGTGGAGATTAAAACTCCCACATATCGTGTTCTTTGGTATAAAGATCATTCTTAATTCTTTCGGCCTCCATCATAGCTTCCACACCCACGGCATAGTTGTTGATTTGGCGGTTGTTGTAAACGTTTGATTCGCGATAGATATAACTTCCGAAATAACGCTTGATAAATATATCGTCGAACGAATATCTGGCTGCATCATTTTTTGGATTGAACACATCCTTACGTGCCAACAAAGGACGAACTTCGGGGAAATAAACCCAGAAAAGCAGTCGCTTGGTAACTTTATCATCCTTGATATATTCACGAATAGGGCACATGCCTATAATACGTACATCCATTCGTGAGTAGTTACGGTCGAAGAACCAAACCTCTTTTATAAGAATCTGCTTAACCTGGTCGGTACGAACCTCACCTACAATAACCTTTTGCTCTTCCTTTCGGGTTTCGGCATTCATCACATATTGAGTATCGTTCACCGCACCAAGATCCTGAAGTATCTGCTCTCGGCTGACACGTACCTTAAATTCGTCTTCAAAATTGGCTGAGTATGTGGTAAGCTCACCCATGTTTAGACCTTCGAGAAGCACAGATATAAGCGAGCTTCTTCCATCAACCGAAGTATTGGGATAATACAAGGGAAGATTAATCTTCTCGCGTAAGTCTATAATGCGATATACTACCTTTTGCCACATAACGTCAGCCTCACGGACATGCACGTATGGGATTGGTTTTCTGTTAGCTATATGTTCTTTGGAAAACACACCGTCAACAACGGATTCTTGCACAACCTGCCCAATCATTGAGACAGGGAGCAGCAAAAGTGAAAGCACAAAGAATAAGAATAAATTTTTCATACCAACGAATATATTATTATTAATCAATAGTCAATGAAATACTTCCCAATTTACGAGTGTCACCACCAGGTCCAACAGCACGTATATTCTCAATATAAAGTTTAGCACCACGGCTTACGCCTTTGATAAGCTCCTTTTGTTCATCGGTAAAACTAGCCGTTTTTGATGTAGCATCAACAAGGAATCCGTTTCTGATGGTAGAAACAGTAAACCCTGTTACTTTAAACACCAAGTCGAAATCGAAGTCTTGTCCCATTTCAGCAATAACACCGGTTTGGGCAATAAGAAGGTTCTTTTTGATAGCTCCTTCATTTAAGCCTCCAACCATGGCAATAGGGTTTGGTACCCTCTTGATACGGAAATCCATACCTCCAAGTCGTTGTTGCTTATCGCCAATTTTGGCATGAACCGATATTTTGGCTACACCTCCTGCAAATCCAGGTTTAGGGGTAAACACATACTTGTCGCCCACACGCTTATAAGTAGCTGTATTATTATCAACCCTAACATCGAGGCTGCTTCCTGACACGCCAGCTGCAGAAATCTCAACAGGGTTTTCTACACCTTCATAAAGCACGTTCATTTTGGTTGCTGATACAACCACACTTGGCTCTGCCACTTCATATTCACCAAAAGTCTCATAGCGGCGGGTATTGCCATCTGGTCCTTTTATAAATATTTCAGCAGTATATTTCTTAGTTCCTACACTATTGGTAACCACAGAGTATTTTCCCCGCCCTGCTTCAACAGGTTTAATGGCACCATCAACTTTAACTTCGGGAGCCAGAGTATTATCATAAGCTGCCAGCATAATGTCGGCCTTATATTCGTTACCTTTGATAATATAATTGCTCTTGGGGAGAATCAATGGTACAATCTCGTTGAACTTAAACGAACCTTCGTCGATCTTATTATAAAGATAGTTGATTACATCGGCTTCGCAGTTACGCACGTCACCCTGCATTTTACTAAGGAGTGCAATGTTTGCAGCCATTGGAAGATGCTCAAACATAACGTTTTCCCAAGGAGTGACAACACCATCCTTTGCAGGAGGATTGTCGGTGTTTAGCGCAGTCTTTAAAGTAGTAACCATAAAGGTATCTTCGGCATCAACCAGCCCCAGAAGAAATTCACGATATTCGTTGATGATTTTCTTAAGATTCTGAGCTCTTTCACCGCCTTTTTCCACAAGCATAACAGTGGAGGCTACATCCTGGTTATCCTTCGACAGGTAATTATCCGGGGTTGCCTCTGCACCATCGGCAGTCTGCACAATTTCGGTTTTGAAACCCTGAATCTGATCGAACACACTATTTGCCCTCTCACTAATGAGAACAGCATTTTTATATGATTCCTCTACCTTGGCAGGATTATCGTTTTTGGCCTTCTCAAACTTATAGTAGAGAATTTTATTTTTGCCTTCAACCGTTTTTATGGTTTGCTTAATACTGTCGTCAACCAGAACGAACGCATTCAGCAGCTCTCCCGACACGTTAAGCGCAAGCATAGCTGTCAGGAAGAGGTACATCATACCTATCATTTTCTGCCGCGGCGTTTCGGGACAATTACCACCACTCATCTATTCTAAGTTTTAGTTAAATTACTTACCTGTATTGATTGCGCTCAACATATTACCGTAGATGGTGTTGAGTTCCGACACAGACTTACTAAGCTGTGCAATCTGCTCCTTATACACCTTCACGCCTTCTACCGATGCTGCCATCTGCTCGTTAATCACACTCATGTGCGAGTTCAGATTCTGGGTAGCCTGCACCTGCGCAGTCAATCCGTTAAGCTGCAATTCGTATGCCGAATTTATTGAAGATAGATTTTGACCTACGACCCCCATTTGTTTCGATAAGCTGGAGTGGTTGCTCTCGAAGTGGGTCATGTGGTTCTTCATCGAATCACCAAGTTTCTGATACGACTCTGCCAACACATTTCCTCCCTGGGCAACGGCATCAAAAGTAGTGGTTTGTATAGCCGACAACTTCTGAACACTTTCACCGGCTGCCTTCATATTGGTCAGATACGATTGTGTGGCCACTGAGGCATCCGACAAATCGGCCATTGTTGATGTTGTTGAAGCCAGACGTTTAACGCCAGCTACAAGCTCATCTACTGTTTTTTGCTCAAGATTACCTGATTGAACGAGGGCGGCTAACTCGCTTCCTCCGCCACCACCAATACCGCCACCACCACCATGTCCGCCATGAGTACGAGTGGCTGGAGCGTCAGATTCGCCCTCAAGACCTACAAGTTCGGGATAGACCAAACTCCAGTCCGGCATTTCGTGGGGAGGCTCAAATGCCGAGAGGGCAAAGATGATAGCCTCGGTTCCCAAACCGGCAATAAGCATAGCACTGGCACCCGGTAAGTGTAATATTTTCCATAAAGCTCCAAGAATAACAACGGCTGCACCAAGACCGTAAACCTTACCCATTGCCTTCTTATAACCTGGGCTCTGTACAAATTCGGAAATACTCATAATTGACTGTTTTCTTTTGATATTCTACTTTATTCTCCTATTACGTCTCTAACGCAACGGAAACCAATATATGACTTGGACGAGTCCTGATATTCGTAGGCACGAGTACCACACTGCAGGAAATATCCAACATCTTTCCATGAACCACCGCGAATAACTTTACGCTTCATTACGTGTGGATCATCCGGAAGAGCATTATATTTATAGGTAGGGTTAAAGTCGTGTGTAAAAGAGTAGGCCGATTCATCGAAAGCACCAGAGGTCCATTCGGCAACGTTGCCCGACATATCGTAGATACCAAAATCATTTGGTGCAAACGAAGCTGTAACCATTGTTGTAGCTCCACCATCGTCGGTATATCTACCGCGCAGTGGTTTAAAGTTGGCTAAGAAACAACCTTTGTCGTTACGGGTATAAAGACCTCCCCATGGATATACACCATTCTGTATTCCACCACGGGCAGCATACTCCCATTCGGCTTCAGTAGGAAGGCGGTAGTCCATAACCTGTGGTTCGCCCTTACTTTGGAGATAGTTGTTAAGAAGTTGTGATCGCCAGATACAGAAAGCTGTCGCCTGCTTCCAGTTTACACCCACCACCGGATATTCGTCGTAACCGGGATGCCAGAAGTACATCTGCGTCCATGGCTCGTTGAACGAGTAGGTAAAGTCGGCAATCCAACACAGAGTATCGGGATAAACCAACACGCGGTCTTTCATGATAAAGGCCGAACGGTCTTTTATCTCGCGCTGCTGCCCCTTCTCGTCATATACAACACCTTCGTAACGTTTTGTCTCAGCGTTGTAGCGATTGGTTTTTTTAGCTGCCTGCAAAAGGTCAACCCATTGGTATTCGTACTCAAGTTTACGGGTATCGATCTCCTTACGGCGGAAGAACCTCTCATTCTCGGGATAATACATCTCGTCGAGAATTTCGGCAAATTCCGGATCGTACCAATCGAGCTTTTCGTTCCAATTGATATAAGGCGGATCTATCTCGTTTCCGAGTTTATCCTCAGAAATCAGAAACTGCTCAAACTGCTCACCAAGCATCTTTCTGGCAATAGAGTCGCGAACCCAATACAC
>JBDHYT010000152.1:0-6705 GCA_039811485.1 Marinilabiliaceae bacterium
CCGACTATGCCGATATTTCGGTGGCGGTGCAAACACCCAAAGGGCTTATGGTGCCGGTTATCAGAAATGCCAATCTGCTTACGCTGGCCGAAATCGAACATGCGCTCAAAGATTTGGCCGACAAAGCCCGAAGCGGAAAGATATCGCTTGAAGAGATGAGTGGCGGAACATTTACCATAACCACCGGAGGTGTGTTTGGCTCAATGATGTCAACGCCGCTGATCAATCCGCCACAGTCGGCCATCCTTGGCATGCACAATATCATTGAACGACCCGTTGCCGTTGATGGTAAAGTGGTGATAAGACCGATGATGTACGTGGCGCTTTCCTACGATCACCGGATTATTGATGGTAAAGACAGTGTTGGATTTTTAACTGATTTGAATAAATATGTTGAAAAACCAATTTTTTTCATTAATGATGGTATGGATATTGATAAGGCAATACTGAATTTGAACGATTGATTGGAAAAATGTTCGAAATCGAACAATAAACTATCCGTTTCCGTTCATTTTTTATTGTGGTTGCTGTTGTCAATGTGTTGATTTACAATAGAATAATAAGTTTGGTATCAACATTGCAACATCATGGTTATAGAGTATTAATTTAAAATTAAATATAGCGATGAAAAAGATGAATTTTTGCAGTGTTGTTACATTAGTTATTCTAATGATGGTTGGTACTTTTGCTAAGGCCGAAAACCTTGTAAACCTTAATGGTGAAACAAGCACTACCATGGGTAAGTATGAGGTGAAAGAGGTTGCCTCGGAGGATGTGAAAGGCGAGACAATGCGCAAATTTGAGATTAAGTATGAAAATGCAAAAGATGTAGTTGTTGTTTACCTGCGTGCTACTTCAAAATGCAATGAGTACAGTGTTTTGTCGAATGGCCTTGATATTCAGTATGTTTGCAGTAAAAAAGGCTTTGGTGCCCGCCCATTGTCAGGTAAACTTCTTCGCCACAATCCTAATGTAGATGCTATGTTTGTGAATAACGACGAGCTTGCCCGCCAGGAGAAGATTACCGGAGGCGAACTGCCTGTAGAAGAGGCTCTTGGTTATATTGCCTGCTACTACCCTTCATTGGTTAAGCATATCGATTTGCTGTAGTTTCAGTTTTCATAAAAATAGGTTTTGATTTTTTGTATTGGGAGATGGATGCGGGGCATCCATCTTTTTTTATGCAAAATCAGTCATCATCTTCAAGAAAGAAAATTTCCTCCACCGGAATCCCAAAATACTTTGCAATTTTAAGTGCTAAAACTGTGGAAGGAACATACTTACCTGTTTCTATCGCATTTATGGTTTGACGACTAACAGATATAATATCGGACAACTCTTTCTGGGTTATGTTTTTAATCGCTCTTTGAACTTTAATGTTATTCTTCATCGAAAGCCGTTTTAGAATTACGAAACAGAGAATAATTGAACTTGGCAATGAAAATCACTAAAGTGGTGAACATATTGTAAATCATAACATTTAGGAATCCTAACCCATAAATAAAAATAAACATAAATAGGAGTAAAAGATAATTAACCAATACTGCCCATAACAAAGAATTCAAACGAAGATTGGAAATATATTCATCTTCATTTTTTTCTCTCGCAAATCCAACCAATAATCCACCAATAATAAATAAAACACCAACAACAGTGTTGACAATATCGGTTTTAATAAAACTGAAATAGTGGGTATTTCCAAGATATTCATTTGAACATATTGCAAATACTGTAGTGTTAATTTTTATTGTGTCGAAATCCAATAAGATTAAAACAATCCCAATTAACGTAGCAGGAATAAGTATAAGCCAACCTATTCTCTTAAACTTGTTTGGTAATAGCAATTTCTGTTTCATAACATTTGGTTTTATTGGTAAAGGTAAAGTTATATTTTCATTTAGTCAAGTAAACTTTACTGAAAGTAAAATAAAAGAGTCAAAGTTTATTATTTAAGATTTGCAAGCTCCCTCTAACCAGTTTGCTATGGGGCTACATTTAAGGCTTTGTTCTGAAAAAAGTTGAGGTCAGCTATGACTATTTTTTTACTTATTGCAAGTAGTTATTTTGTTCCTTTGTTAATAGCATATTTTGTGGTTAATGGAGCTATTTATGCCCTCCCGCTATTATGGAACAAGTCTTGCGTGAACCGATTATTTTGCCACGAATGGCACGAAAAGCGATTTTCCAGAAATCCGGCTTTCTAAATTTGGAATTCTGAAAGACAATTTTGGAAAGACGAATTACGCCCCTCACCCTTCTGTTCTCCCGTCCCGGTACCGTTTGGATGTCGATCCTATCTGAATTCTAATGAGGAAACAAAGAAGAGAATAGAGGGCAACTATCATATTATTAGTGTATTTTCTTAGTACTCTTTTGGTTAAGTGTTGTATAAATAATAGTGGAAGGTTAAAGGTGAATTAACCGAAAAACATATCATGCAGCTATCCATATTATGCCACTAAAACCATTAAAATAAAAACGTTTAATGTTGTAAAACAGTTTTACACTTGACTAAATTTATTTATGTTTGCATCTGCTAATTATGCAATTCATTCATGGAAAACATCAACTCAATAGAAAAAATTGTATTTCATAAACGCCAGGTTTGTTTGGCTGAAAAGCAACTCGAATTGGTTCATAATTCTTTTCTTTTTCTAAAAGATTATCAGGTAAATAAGGTAATATATGGCATAAATACCGGTTTTGGCCCCATGGCTCAATACCGCATAGAAGATAAGGATCTCATTCAACTACAGTATAACATTATCCGATCGCATAGTTGTGGTGCAGGAAATCCGCTTCCTGCAGTTTGTGTTAGAGCTGCTATGTATGCACGTCTGCAAACTTTTCTTGTAGGCAAATCGGCAGTACATCCCGATGTTGTAAAACTATTGGTCGGTTTTTTAAATAATGATATTGTTCCAATTGTACCAGAGCATGGCAGTGTAGGTGCCAGTGGTGATTTGGTGCAACTATCACATATTGCACTGGCATTGATAGGCGAGGGTAATGTATGGTATAAAGGCGAAGAGATGGTGGCCTCCAAAGCAATGGAGATTTGTGGATTATTGCCTTTGAAAATGTACATACGTGAGGGACTTGCACTAACTAACGGCACTGCGGTAATGACGGGTATCGGGCTTGTTAATCTCATCTATGCCCAGAAACTCTATAGGTGGTCGCTTCTTGCATCAGTAATGATGAACGAAATAGCTTCATCTTATGACGATTTTATGTCGGGTGTATTGAATGACCTCAAGCAGCACAGAGGCCAATCGATGGTAGCGGTGCAAATGCGAGATATAGCTTTGTCGAGTAAGTTGCTGAAAAAGCGTGAGGATGAGCTTTATAACGGTATAGATAATAACGAAAATAAGTTCAAACATAAAGTCCAGCCCTACTATTCGTTACGCTGTACACCGCAGATATTAGGACCTATATTGGAGACTATTGAAAATAGTGAAAAAATACTGATTGAGGAGTTTAGTTCAGTTGATGATAATCCTATCGTAGATCCTGAAACACGGCATGTATATCATGGTGGTAATTTTCATGGTGATTATGTGTCGTTTGAGATGGATAAACTTAAGATTGCAATAACTAAGCTTACCATGCTAACCGAGCGACAGATAAATTACCTGTTTCACGATAGGATAAATGAAATTTTACCCCCATTTGTCAATCTTGGTGTGTTAGGGTTAAATTATGGGTTGCAGGCTGCACAGTTTACAGCTACATCTACCACTGCCGAATGTCAGATGCTCTCTAATCCAATGTATGTTCATAGCATACCTAATAATAATGATAATCAGGATATTGTTAGTATGGGCACCAATTCGGCTTTGATTTGCAGCCGTGTTATCGAGAATAGCTTTCAGGTTATGTCGGTGCACATGATGGCTCTTGTGCAAGCTGTTGACTGTCTTGTGGTGGCCGATAAGTTATCGGTACAAACCAGGCAGTTATATGACGAGATTAGAAAAATAATTCCTCGTTTTGAGGAAGATACAACCAAACATATTGAGATTTCTAATATTACTAATTTTCTAAAAACTAAAGAACAATGAAAAGAATCTGTTTGTTATTTTTTATGGCTATTTTTTTTACTTTAAATGGTCAAAATTCTGCGTCCGTTAAGGATGTTATCGCAAAGGGTAACTCGGTATTTATTGAGATTAATGACATTAATAAGAATACTCCTGGTGCACTTGATGTATTTAAAAGTTATCTTGATTCTGATATGTGGGGAAAATGGAATGTGGTAAACTCTAAAGAAGAAGCCGATTTTGTATGCCGGTTAAATATCGAAAAAAAGGGTATGAATGTTATGAGTGCCACTTCTATGGGAGCCCGAGTTCGTGTTATTACCGAAATTTTGACAAAAGACGGGGTGAGCGTATGGAAAAGTAAAAAACAACAGGGTAATGCCACCATTTATACAGGTATGGATGCATTGGCTGATGCAATGCGCAAGGCTATAAAACGCTCTATAAAAGTTGAATTATATAAAGAAAAATAATAATACATAAAATGAAATATGCACTTGTTACCGGTGGTAGCCGTGGTATTGGGCGGGCAATTTGTATAAAGCTTGCAGAAGCCGGCTTTAATGTGTTGATAAATTATTTATCGAACAAAACAGAGGCTGAAAAAACGTTGGAACTGGTTCGTGAAGCCGGAGCTGATGGAGAGATTTTGCAATTTGATGTTGCAGATTACCAGCAAAGTATGGCTACCCTGGAGCAATGGCAAAATAATCATCAGGACGATTATATTTCGGTGTTGGTGAACAATGCCGGAGTTAGAGCCGATTCTCTTATGATGTGGATGGAACCCGATATATGGAACAGGGTTTTAAACTCAGGTATAGATGGTTTCTATAATGTTACCCGTCCTTTATTGAAACCAATGCTGGTGAAACGCTTTGGAAGGATTGTGAATATAGTTTCACTTTCGGGCATAAAAGGATTACCCGGTCAGGTTAACTATTCAGCCGCCAAGGGTGGTGTTATTGCTGCCACAAAAGCACTGGCTCAGGAGGTTGCAAAAAAAGGAGTTACAGTTAATGCTGTTGCCCCTGGTTATATCGCTACCGATATGACAGGTGATCTTGATGAGAAGGAACTAAAGAAGCATATCCCGGTAGGACGTTTCGGAAGAGCCGAAGAGGTGGCCGATTTGGTGGCATTTTTGGTTTCAGAAAAAACAGCTTATATTACAGGAGAGGTGATATCCATTAATGGTGGAATCTATACATAACACTTTTATAAAGAGTTTTCTATTATTTTTGCAGATATGAACAACAGAGTGGTTATTACGGGTATGGGTATCTACTCGTGCATAGGAAAAAACCTTGATGAGGTTAAACAATCGTTGTATGACGGAGTGTCGGGCATAGGTTACGATCCGTTGCGTAAGGAGATGGGCTATAGATCTGCTTTAACCGGTATTATTGAACGTCCTGATTTGAAAAATGCACTGGATAGACGCAAAAGAATGTGCCTGCCCGAGCAAGGTGGCTATGCTTATGTGGCAACCGTAGAGGCAATGAAAAATGCAGCTATCGATGAGGAGTTTCTGGCAAAGCGTGAAGTTGGTATCCTTTATGGAAACGATAGTTGTGCAGCTCCCGTCATTGAAGGTGTAGATATTCTTAGAGCCAAGAAAAATACTGCATTGGTAGGTTCGGGTAATATTTTCCAGTCGATGAACTCTACTGTATCAATGAATCTATCTGTTATATTCAATCTGCGGGGTATTAACTTTACTGTGGCTGGTGCTTGTGCCAGTGGTTCACACTCCATAGGTATGGCATATCTGCTTATTAAAAACGGATTGCAGGATTGTGTGGTTTGTGGTGGTGCGCAAGAGGTTAATATCTATTCTGTTGGTAGTTTTGATGCACTGAGTGCATTCTCCATACGCGAGGATAACCCCGCAGCAGCATCGCGCCCTTTCGACCGCAATAGAGACGGCCTGGTTCCCAGTGGTGGTGCAGCAACCTTAATTCTCGAGAGTTATGAGTCGGCTGTTAAGCGGGGTGCCAATATTATTGCCGAAATTGTAGGATATGGATTCTCATCCAATGGCGACCATATATCGGTTCCCAATGTTGACGGTCCTAAGCGTTCTCTCGAAATGGCTATACAATCATCGGGTGTAGATCTTCGCAATATTGCGTATGTGAATGCACACGCTACCTCTACTCCAGTGGGAGACTATAATGAGGCTCTGGCAATATCATCTGTGTTCGGCAATAACCGGCCTTACGTAGCATCTACCAAGGCAATGACAGGCCATGAGATGTGGATGGCAGGTGCCAGTGAAGTTATATATTCATCTATTATGATGCAAAATGGCTTTATCGCTCCCAATATCAATTTTGAAGAGGGTGATGAAGTAACATCACAACTTAATATATCAGCACAACGTGTTGATATGGAGTTTGATACATTCCTTTCCAACTCGTTTGGGTTTGGGGGTACAAACTCAACACTTATCGTCAGGAAAATATAAATAATAAACAATACAATAATGACAGAGCAGGAAATTATATCCAAAATTAATGAGGTGCTGGCCGAAGAGTTTGAGGCCGATGTGAATGATATTACGGCTGATGCGTCTTTAATGGAGACTTTGCAGATGGACAGCCTCGATTTGGTTGATGTGGTGGTTTTAATCGACAACCATTTTGGTGTTACTCTT
>JBDHYT010000153.1:0-6705 GCA_039811485.1 Marinilabiliaceae bacterium
AATTCGACCCCTACAGGGTCGTTATTTTGTTTTTGATTGTTTTTGTTACCATAATTGGTCTCCTACGGAGACGGACACACTGAATAATCCTTGTGCTACCATAATTCGACCCCGCCGGGGTCGGGTGTTATGCAGAGCCAAAGTCCGTTAGGACTTTAATTATGGTAGCAATCGGTTTATCCCATCACACAACACCCTGTAGGGGTGTCATTATTGCATGCTATATTGTTGTGTTACCATAATTCGACTCCTACGGAGACGGAGCAGGTGTTCATAAATGTTCTGCTAATAAGAAATCGGCGATATAAAAATGCCGCACACCGCCAACCGATTCTTCCCAAAATTCATCCATGCTTACAACATACTTGGGGTATTGGTCGTTTATTGACATTAGGTTACCAAATTCACGTTCCGCGGTTTGTTCGTTTTCCAGTTTATACGTTACTTGAACATATATCTTTTCCCCCGCACGTTCTGCTACAAAATCTATCTCCCGAGTTTCTAATTTGCCTATAAAAACCTGATAGCCCCTGCGCTTCAATTCAAGATATACAATATTTTCCAAAATACCCCCAATCATCCGATCCCGCCTGCCCATAGTGGCATAGATTAGTGATATATCTCCGGCGTAATATTTCTCCTGGGTTTTCAATATCTCCCGTCCCTTGATATCATATCGCGATACGCGATGCAAAATAAAGGCGCCCTCCAAAGCATTCAAATAGTTATACACCGTGTTTATATCTACTTTCCTTTGCTGACTCTTGAAATAGTCCGCCACATTCTTACCCGAAAAGGTGTTGCCTATATTATCGAAAGCGTACTTTACGACACGTTCCAGCAATTCCACATCGCGAATATTATAACGTTGCACCGTGTCGCGTAAGATTACCGAAGAGTATATGTCGTACACAACCCGGTATGCTGCTTCTTGTGAATAATCGGCTGTGTGAATAACCGGGAAACCACCAAGGCGCAGATAAGTCAAGAATTGATTCCTTGCGTCCGATCGGTCATTAAAATAGTTATCTCTGAAATCTAAGAACTCGCGGAAAGATAAGGTGTAAACCGGTATCTCTACATAACGACCTGCCAGATAAGTGGACAATTCGGAAGAGAGCAGATGTGAGTTAGAGCCGGTGATATAGATATCCATGTTAAAATCAACCAGCATGGAATTGACTGCCTTTTCCCACTCTTTCACCTCCTGTATTTCGTCCAAAAGCAGATAGTAGCGTTCTTTGGCTTCAATTTTACTTTGAATATGGGTGTAGAGCGAGCGGGCGTCCTGCAAGTCGGAACAGGCGAAACTCTCAAAGTTAAGTTCAATGATATGTTTATCATTCACACCGTATAGCAGCAGCTCCTCGCGCAGCAACCTGAGCACTGTGGATTTACCTGAGCGCCTGATGCCGGTTATTACTTTCACCTGCTCCTTATCGATAAATTTCTTTATCGCGTTGATATAATTGGGTCTTGCTTGCATGGTTTTATGGTTACAGACGCAAAGATAGCATATTTTTAGATATTTTTATAGATATAACCACAAAAACAGTATTGCACTTTGAAATTATTCAACATCATTCGACCCCGCACGGGGTCGTGTGCTGTATTCGTTTGTTTTTGTTACCATAATTGGTCTCCTACGGAGACGGATGTCCTTTTCGTTTTTTTTGTGCTGTTTGTTGCGTTGGAAACGCTGAACCACTTACCCCTCGTTAGTCCCGATAGCTACAGGGAGAGGGGAAGTGTGAATTTTCACTTGTTTACTCGTTTACTAATACCACACAGATGAAACGGATGCGACTGATTGGCACAGATTTTTGATATTTTGTTTCTCGCTGATTTTTATTTGTGATGCTGTTGTCCGTTATCCATTAAGCTTTGACACGTGTCAGCCCATTATTCATTACTCACTGCTCATTATTCATTATTCAATTTTCGTTACCTACTGTTTTTGGGGTATAAAAAAAGCACAGAAGTTATTTCTATGCTTTTTGAAGGGGTTGGGGTGTTGGTGGGGTTTAGCCAATGGGGGTGAGGCTGAAATTGACTTCGAGGCTTTCGCCGGCTTTGGCCTGGAAGGTTACAGGCTCGGGGAGCTGGTAACCCGGGCAGTGACAACTGACGGTGAAGCTGGTCTCGGGCAGATTTTCGAAAAGGTAGTAACCGTCGGCATCGGTTTGAGTTGCCAGGTCGAAACCAACAAGGTTGATGATGGCGTCTTCGATGGGTTTGTTGGTCAGTTGGTTTGTGACCGTGCCGACAATCTCAACCTTTTGATTCGGCATCCACGTTTTTTTGCGTTTTCGGGCTTTGGTGTCGCGCAGCAACATGTATGCCTGATATAAATCGGGATGCGATTGCTGATGATAACCGATAAACTGGTCAAGCTGGTTGCGGAGTGTTTCGCCACATTGTTTGAGCAGGGTGTTGAGCTCGGCACGGTCTCGCTTGCGATTGTAAAGACTGTTGCCTGTCTCTTCGAGTGTTTCGGCAAACTGAACCGCCATTTCTTTGAAAGCCGTCATCACTTCGGGTGTCATCCCAAAATTTTCTGCCGTAGGCTGATGTTTGCTGATTTCATCATGCACATGTAAAGCGATCTCGTATTTTCGGTAAGCCGAAACCGAATTCATCTTGACTTTGTAAGCGCGGAGCAGATGGAGCAGACTTTGGCTTTTCAGGTGCGAGGCTAACAAAATCCCCATTCCGAGCATGCGTTTGGTTTCTGCTTCGAAATGCTGCTGCACTTCTCTCTTGGACTGGTGAATGGCCGTGGAGGGTTTGAGTTGTTCCGAAATCAATGCCGAAACTTTGTCGAGCTGCTGACCAAAGAGGTCTTTCATCGCAATGGCTTCGGTTTTTCCGGAAAAAATCTCAGCGTAGTTCTCAAGAATGCGGCTGATGGCGCGCATCTTCTGATGTTTGATGATTTCTACTTTCATATTTTAAAGATGTAAAGAGTGATTTGTGAATGATGGCAGACCGTCTGCCCTCTAACTCTATAATACATCTGCGTGACTCAAATGCCTGAATCCAGGATAGTTTTTGCTGCCATTTGAGTGATGAACATATTTGTAAGTATCACATTATCAACTCGCAAATTTTTTTGACCCTTTTTTTATGCTTTGGGTGAATCACAAAAAAGCAGGTGTTAAGGACACCATTTTTATTGTTTTAGATTATTATCACATTAGAGTATCCTGCGGCAATCATTCAACTAAAGGCAAATGCTTTTGTTAAAGGCTGTTGTAACTGTTTTGAAACGCTTTGACAGATGTGGTGAAGCAGGATATCGAAGTTATAAGGCTTCAGTTGCCACTGTTAAACCCTGGTACGTAAGCTGTAAAGCTTGTGATTGGTGGTTGGAAGCCTGCCGTCAAAGGTTTTACCATGCCGGTGACGTTCTGTGGAAACCTTTTGCACCGATGTTAAACATTGGTTATGATCATTTAAACACCGCGAACTTGCATGTAAATCTTGAAATTCTGAGGTTGGAGGGATTAATTTTACTCCTTATCCGGCATTTGATGAGGTTGAATAAGTTCACAAAAGCGGTAAAAAGTTTCAATCAAAGCAATAGAGGTGTCTGCAATCACCCCATTTCCCTATCTTCCTTTGTTTGTTGCAGATATCGCATCGGGGCCTGGCGATGGTGGGGCAATCGAAGCACTACCGTTCAACTTTATAGAAGTGTTTGATAGCAGTACAAACCTTGAGTTTTGCAGTTTTGCCCTACTATTTCCAGACCCTTGTTGGTGGCTGTGCTTTTATTGTCCCTCCTCGTATTTTTTTGCAAGTTCGTCATTCAATTCTTGTGATTCTCCATTAAGTTCTTCAACAAGTTTAAAGACCATTGTCTGCGGATTGTAGTTGGCAAATTGTTCGCCTGTAATACTTTTTGCCAATTCCTTAGCCCAATTAATTGCAGAAGTTTGGTTGCCAATTTGATTTAAGAGTGAATACATTCCTGTGTCGTTTTTTTGATACTTGAATGCTTTTTTCTTTTTGTTTAATTTGCCATTTACTGCATCTTCAATAGCCTTTTTATATTCATCTCGTTTCATAGCCGTAATGCGATTATGAAAATGTAATAAATACCACAATTCAAATGCTTCGTTACTCCAAGCACAATTAATATTGTTAGCTTTCGCTTTTAGAATAGCACTATTGAAAGAACTTGCTTTAAAACTATCTCTATCAACAACAGCCCAAACTCTGTCATATTTCTGTTTTGAATTATCTCTAAGTTCAATTGCTTTTTCAACAACTTTTAGCGTGCTAATGCCTCCTCCTTCAAATGAAATGTCGTAAATGAATTTACCAACTTTTTTTGGGAAAGATTTGAAGTAGTTAGGCTCTGTTTTTTCGCCTTCGCACACAATTAGAAAGTAAGTAACAAGTTCTCTTGGCTTACTTTTTTTTGCTTGCTTAGCAAAACGCTTTTGTAAAGCGTTGTCTATTTTTATCGTTCGTGCCATATCCAATAAATTTAGTTTGTGATAAATGGAATGGCACCATACCTACCTCTTATGTAATTTTTCTCAAGGTTTGAATCGTTCCTAACTTTAGAACCGTCAGGCAAATTAAAGTCGTAAAGTAAATACAAGTCTGTTTGTTCTTGTTCGTCTTTTTCGGTAAACCAAATTTGGTCTCTTCTGAACAATTCTTCGCCCAACAAATTGGTGTCGTGTGTTACAAAAATTAGTTGTGCGTTGTTAGGATTAGAATTGGGACTATTGAATAATTCAACGATACGCATTGTGATTAATGGGTGCAACTTAGCGTCCAATTCGTCAATAATTAAAATCTTTCCAAGTTTCAAGGTGTCAAAAATTGGTCCTGATAAGTCAATTATTTTGTTTGTTCCTTCTGATTCGTTTTTCTCTTTGTCAAGAAGAACAAAGTCAATTATTTTCCCCTTTTTGTCAAACTTATTGTGAACAGTTTTTAAACTAACACCTCTTGTTCCTGTAAATTCTTTAATTAGCTTCGCTTTAAGTTTGTCAGGAATATCCTCGGGAATATCCAATGGATTAAAATCAGATTCTATTGCTATAATATCTTGAAATCCCAATTTTAGTTTTTGATAAAGTTTCAAAGAGTCATCACAACCATTTAGGTTTTTGTGAAGCATTCTCATTGTAAATCCTGTGTAGTCATTATGTTCAAGACCTGACAAAACATTGTATTCTTTGAAAAATTCCAAAACCTTTTTGGAAATATTTCCACCCAATTGAGCAACAAGAGAAATAAAAAGTCTATTGTTGTTTGTTTTAGATTCAGTTCCTTCTCCTTCTTTGAATTTTTCAGTAATGCCAATCCCTTCAATAGTTCGTATGAAAAATGGTTTTTCACCTTTTTCCGTTTTACCGGCAAAAAGCCATTCATTAATGATTTGTTTCAAATTGTATTCAAAACCATATCTATATCTTGTTGAATCTTGCCAAAAAATAATTTCAAAAAAAGTAGGTTGATTTTCGGATTCAGTCGATAACAAAAAAGGGCTGTAATCTAATTCGTCAGTATCATTTAGTCGCACAGAAGTCAAAACAACTCCACGCATTCTTTCTAACGCTTTTATCAGATTACTTTTACCACTTGAATTTGCACCGTAGATTACGGCTGACCGAAGAATTTTTTCAGCTTTGAACGTGGATATATTCGTTTTTAATTCGGAAATACCTTTAGCTTCAAGGTTTAGTGTTCTTTTCTGATTAAAAGAAAGAAAATTTCCAACTGTGAATTGTACTAACATTATTTCTAAATTTGAGATAACTCTGCAAATCTACGATAAAAAATAATAAAAATCACAAAAAAAGAAACAATATTGAGGAAATATCTCAAAATCAACATTTTCAAGATTCTGTTTTGAAGTTAGCACGGTCGTCCGTTAGCATAGCCACCAACTGTTTATTGGCGGAGGGGCGACTTCCTGGTTCGGTGCACCCGGTCTTGAGGATAAGCGAACAGACGGCTTTTACCGTGTAAAGAAGGATGAACCGAAAGGAAAAAATTTGAGGCTTAAAAAAGTTCAATTTTTTTTCACATTAGATTATATGCCTGATAATCAACAATAAAAGAAGAGCTAAACTTGGGGATTATTTGCTGATTAGCGATAAAATTCCGTTTTTTTGTCACGCAAGTGCATTATAATGATTAGGAGGCGGTGACGAATTTCGGACGCGTGATTCAGGCATTCGCTTTTGTAGTTGTTCGATTTTGTTTTTACTGATATTTTGGATGTAGAAAGCTTACAAAATTCCGTTTGTTTGAATGATTGAAACCGAAGAAGAAAAATCGGGCAACTGCATTTTAGTAAAAACGCATAAAAAATGAATTATTTATATTTATGAAAATCAGAGAAGTGAACCAAACTGAGAGCCCCATCGCGCTATTGGCTATCCTTGCCAGGAGGGATGATGATCATGCAGCGCGAGATGCTTTTCGGAAATTTCATCAACAATATTTTAAAGAGGTGCGAATTTTTTCGGTTCAATTTTATAAAGAACATGAACTGATTGATTACGGGATCATTGATGAAATTGCAGGGAATGTTTTCATCAAGATTTGGCAAAATGCCGATAAATTTACCGTGGGTTCCGGCCTTTCGGAACATGACCAGCGCAGGTTGGTATTGGCGTGGCTAAGGCGCATCGTCAAAAATGAATACCTGCTTTATTTGCGTGAATTGAAAAATAA
>JBDHYT010000154.1:0-6687 GCA_039811485.1 Marinilabiliaceae bacterium
CGGTGAATATTGTCTCGAATACATCCCATGGATTCTCCTCAAGCTGCTTGTGGCCTAGGCTCAAACGACGGTTTTCTTTGTCGATTTCGAGAACAACCACGTCGATTGAATCGCCAACGGTTGTAAACTCGGCAGGATGCTTGATTTTTTTGGTCCACGAAAGGTCTGAGATATGGATAAGACCGTCGATACCCTCTTCGATTTCAACAAATACGCCGAAATTGGTGAAGTTACGCACTGTTGCAGAGTGTTTGCTGCCGATGGCATATTTCTCTTCAATTTTGGCCCATGGATCCGGGTGAAGCTGCTTGATGCCAAGTGACATTTTACGCTCATCGCGATCAAGGGTAAGAACCTGAGCTTCAATCTCATCGCCAACTTTCAGGAACTCCTGTGCACTGCGCAAGTGCTGCGACCATGACATTTCTGAAACGTGGATAAGACCTTCTACGCCGGCTGCAATTTCAACAAATGCACCGTAATCGGCCATAACAACAACCTTACCTTTAACTTTGTCGCCAATTTTAAGGGTTTGATCAAGAGCCTCCCATGGGTGTGAGGTAAGCTGTTTCAAACCAAGGGCAATACGTTTCTTCTCGTCATCGAAGTCGAGGATAACAACGTTAAGTTTTTGGTCGAGTTGAACAATCTCTTCCGGATGCGACACGCGTCCCCAAGATAGATCGGTAATGTGGATAAGACCATCTACGCCGCCAAGGTCGATGAACACACCGTAAGAGGTGATGTTTTTAACTGTACCTTCAAGTACCTGACCTTTTTCAAGTTTAGAGATGATGTCTTTCTTCTGCTGCTCCAGTTCGGCCTCGATAAGTGCCTTGTGAGAAACAACCACGTTACGGAATTCAGGGTTGATTTTAACAACTTTGAACTCCATGGTTTTACCCACATACATATCGTAGTCGCGAATAGGTTTCACATCGATTTGTGAACCAGGAAGGAACGCTTCGATACCGAATACGTCAACAATCATACCGCCTTTGGTACGACACTTGATGTATCCTTTAATAACTTCGTCGCGGTCAAGAGCCTCGTTAACACGATCCCATGAGCGCATTGCTCTTGCTTTCTTGTGTGAAAGTGAGAGTTGACCTTTTCTGTCTTCCTGGCTCTCTACGTAAACTTCAACTTTGTCGCCTACTTTAAGATCAGGGTTGTAACGAAACTCGTTACGGCTAACAATACCGTCTGATTTGAAACCGATATTGATAACTACCTCACGCTTGTTCAATGAGATAACTTCGCCTTCGATAACCTCTTTCTCTACGATTGTAGAAAGGGTGTGATCGTAAATTTTCTCAAGATCGGCTTTGCTCATATCTGTGAAGATATCGCCTCTCTCGTAGCTATCCCAGTCGAAATCGGCCATGGGAGCATTTTTTACTTCAGGAGCTTTAGTGCTTAAACCCTGAACATTTTCATTCATTTCACTCATTTTTTACTGATAATCAAATTAGTCGTTAGACATTATATGGTTAAAAAAAATCACCCGCAAAATTACTAACTTTTATTTAAACAAACGGCATATCCATCAAAAATAATTTAAACTACAATTACACATATACATAACATACCATTATACAGTGGTCAAAAAGATGGGTGAATTAAACAAAACAATTGCAACTAATTCTTACTTTTGTGCGGTATTTATAAAGCGATAGTAATTCACTTCATAGCATAAAAGTTATATTGGCATGAAAATAACGATGATTGGAACCGGCTACGTTGGGCTTGTAACCGGCACCTGTTTCGCTGAGACGGGGATGCAGGTAACCTGCGTTGACATCAACGAGAAAAAGATTCAGAACCTTAAAAATGGCATCATTCCCATTTATGAGCCAGGCCTTGAGCAGATGGTGGCATCAAACACCGAAAAGGGACGACTCCATTTCTCCACATCAATAAATGAGGGCATCGACCAATCGGAGGCTGTATTTATTGCCGTAGGCACACCTCCCGGGGAGGATGGCAGTGCCGACCTGAGCCACGTGCTCGAAGTGGCCCGACAGATTGGCCGCCACATGAATCACTATATGGTGGTGGTTAACAAAAGTACCGTGCCCATTGGTACTGCCTCGAAGGTGAAGGCAGCCATTACCGAAGAACTTAAAAAACGTGGTGCGGATATACCATTCGATGTGGCCTCAAATCCGGAGTTCCTAAAAGAGGGCAACGCCATTGAGGATTTCTCGAAACCCGACCGTATTATTATTGGTACCGACTCGCATGAGGCTGAGAAAACCCTCAGCCGTCTCTATAAGCCCTTCACGCTCAACGGTCATCCGATTATCTTTATGGATATACCATCGGCCGAGATGACAAAATATGCAGCCAACGCCATGCTGGCCACCAAAATCAGCTTTATGAACGATATGGCCAACCTATGCGAACTGGTAGGAGCCGATATATCCAACGTGCGTCGCGGTATTGGATCCGACAGCCGCATTGGCAATAAATTCATCTATGCAGGTATTGGATATGGCGGTTCGTGCTTCCCCAAGGATGTGAAGGCAGTGATTAAGACAGCCGAAGACAACGGCTATCCGCTTCGTCTGCTGAAAGCAGTGGAGGATGTGAATGCCGACCAGAAGATGATGATGTTCTATAAGATTAAAAAGCACTTCAACAACAACCTGAAGGATAAAACTTTTGCTGTGTGGGGACTATCATTCAAGCCCAACACCGACGATATGCGCGAGGCACCATCGGTGGTAATTATAGAGGCACTATTGAAGGAGGGAGCTAAAGTGAAGGCCTACGATCCGGTGGCAATGAACGAGGCAAAACACTATCTGCCACAAAGCGTAGAGTATGGCCGCGACCCGTACGATGTCCTTATTGAGGCCGATGCACTATTACTTGTAACCGAATGGACCGAGTTTAGAATGCCGAATTTTAAGGTGTTGGAAAAACTGATGGTTGAAAAGACTATATTTGATGGTCGCAACATATACGACCCCGAAGAGCTGACAGAAAATGGTTTTACATATTACGGCGTTGGACGTAAGGTGAAACAGTAAAAAATGTGAGAAACAAATATTTTGAAGATACCCAACAATTGGGTATCTTTATTTTTCAAAAAAACATACAAACCTGATGAAACGAATTCTCGTTACCGGAGGTGCCGGATTTATAGGTTCACATCTTTGCGAACGCCTTCTGAACGAAGGTAATGAAGTGATATGCCTCGACAACTATTTTACCGGAACAAAAGAGAATGTGGTGCATCTGCTCAATAATCCCTACTTTGAGCTGATACGTCACGATGTGACACATCCATTTTTCATTGAGGTGGACGAGATATACAACCTTGCTTGTCCCGCCTCACCTGTTCACTACCAGTATAATGGCATTAAAACCATCAAGACCTCTGTAATGGGAGCCATCAATATGCTTGGACTTGCCAAGCGCATCAAGGCTAAAGTGTTGCAGGCATCCACCAGCGAAGTGTATGGCGACCCCTCAGTGCACCCACAGCCCGAGTCGTATTGGGGCAATGTTAACCCAATTGGCATACGCTCCTGCTACGATGAAGGAAAAAGATGTGCCGAAAGTCTCTTTATGAACTACCATCAACAAAACGGCGTTAACATAAAGATAATAAGGATATTCAACACCTACGGGCCACGGATGCACCCCCAGGACGGACGTGTGGTTTCCAACTTTATAGTACAGGCACTTCAGAACAAGGATATCACAATATTTGGCGATGGCCTCCAAACTCGTAGTTTCCAATATGTTGACGACCTTATCGAAGGCATGATAAGGATGATGGGTACGGGTGATGATTTTCAGGGGCCGGTTAATATTGGTAATCCTAACGAGTTTTCGATGCTCGAACTGGCCCAAAAGGTGATAAGCCTTACCAACAGCAAGTCGAAAATAGTATATCTGCCACTGCCTGCCGACGACCCTACACAGCGTCAGCCCGACATCACGCTGGCACACAAGATGCTCGACAACTGGGAGCCTAAGGTACAGCTCAACGAAGGATTGATGAAGACCATTGAATATTTTGACAAAATACTTAAAAAATAATCAGATATGAAAGGCATTGTTCTTGCAGGAGGCTCCGGCACAAGACTCTACCCGGCCACCAAAAGTATTTCAAAACAGATTATTCCTGTTTACGACAAACCAATGATATACTATCCTTTGTCGGTATTGATGCTGTCGGGAATAAGGGAGATACTGATAATCAGCACTCCACAGGATTTGCCTCTCTACAGACGGCTGTTTGACGATGGCAGCGAGCTGGGGCTGAAACTCAGTTATGCCGAGCAGCCATCGCCCGACGGCTTGGCACAAGCATTCATTATTGGCGAAGAGTTTATAGGCACCGACTCGGTAGCTTTGGTGATGGGCGACAACATCTTCTATGGATACGAATTCAGCAGGATATTGGGCGAAGCAGCTCGGTTGAAGGATGGAGCCATTGTATTCGGATACTACGTAAACGACCCCGAGCGTTACGGCGTAGCCGAGTTTGACGCCTCCGGAAAGGTAATATCAATCGAAGAGAAACCGGCCAATCCAAAGTCGAACTATGCTGTTACCGGACTTTATTTCTACAGCAACGATGTGGTAAAAAAGGCCAAAACATTAAAGCCATCCAAGCGCGGAGAGTTGGAGATTACCGACCTCAACAGGCTTTTTCTGGAAGAGAACAGACTTTCGATGAAGGTGTTTGGTCGTGGTATGGCATGGCTCGACACCGGCACACACGACAGCCTGCTTCAAGCCTCCAACTTCATCAGTACCATCGAAAACCGCCAGGGTTTGAAGATAGCCTGTCTCGAAGAGATTGCCTTCAACAGAGGCTACATCGACCGTGAGCAGCTGATTAAGCTGGCCGAGCCACTCAAAAAGAATGCTTACGGCCAGTATCTGCTCAAGATTGCAGCAACTACCCAACAATAACTATTTAACAGATGGAGATAATAGAAACCGGCATTTCCGGTCTTTTGATAATAAAACCTGCGGTGTTTTCCGATAGCAGAGGCTATTTTTTGGAGAGTTACTCTGCCCAGAGATATTTCAATATGGGGCTGCCTGCCTTTATCCAGGACAATGTGTCGCGCTCGACATACGGAGTGGTCAGGGGGCTTCATTACCAACTGGCACCCTACGCACAATCGAAACTTGTGCAGGTTCTGAAAGGAAGAGTACTCGATGTGGCTGTTGACCTTAGGAGGGAGTCGCCCACCTTCGGAAAGCACCATGCCATTGAACTGTCGGACGAAAATCATCTGCAATTCTTTATACCACAGGGCTTTGCCCATGGATTTTCGGTATTGAGCGACGAAGTGGTGTTTTCGTATAAATGCGACCAGTATTACAATAAAGATGCCGAACGCGGCATTGCATTCAACGACCCCAAGTTAGACATAGACTGGCAAATTGATGCAGACAAGATGATAATATCGGTCAAAGACAAAGCATTACCATTGCTCAACGAGGCAGAAATTAACTTTTTTTACTAAACAACAATGGTTAACATACTTGTAACCGGAAGTGACGGCCAACTTGGCAGTGAGATTACCGAACTGGCTCAATCATTGGCAACTTGGGCGAAATTCGATTTCACCACCATCGACAATCTGGATATAACCGATGCCGGTGCGGTGGAAAAAAAACTGGCGGAAAAACAGTATCACTATCTGATAAACTGCTCGGCCTATACTGCTGTGGATAAGGCAGAGAGTGACAGGGCAGCAGCATTCGCTGTTAACTCGGAGGCGGTAGCCATACTTGCCACCGAATGCAGGAAGAGAGCAACAAGAGTCATCCATGTTTCGACCGACTATGTGTTTGACGGCAAGTCGTATAAGCCATATAACGATAACGACAAAACAGAGCCTCAATCTGTTTATGGCGAGTCGAAGCTTGAGGGCGAAACCAGGTTGCTTGCCCTGCAACCCGACTCGGTAATCATACGCACCGCCTGGCTCTACTCATCGTTTGGCAACAACTTTGTGAAAACCATGCAGAAACTTGGCCGTGAGCGTGAATCGCTGAATGTGGTGGCCGACCAGATTGGAACTCCAACCTACGCAGCCGATTTGGCTAAGTGCATAATGAGAGTGATAGAAAAATCGGCTTTGGATAACTACTTTGTTCCCGGAGTGTACCATTACACCAATGAGGGAGTGGCAAGCTGGTACGATTTCTCAATCGAAATAATGGAACTCTCGGGCTTAAACTGTATGGTACGTCCCATACCGTCATCGGAATACAAGACGGCGGCAACCAGGCCACACTACAGCGTTCTGGACAAGAACAAGATAAAGAACACCTACGGCATTGATATTCCGCATTGGAAAGAGAGCCTAAAACAGTGTATCAGAAAAATAAGTCAAACCGCATATTAAACCGAACTAATATGGAAAATAGAGAAGTACTCGCCACAGTGCAACATAAGGCACAACTCTGGCTGGACGGCCAATATGATGAGGCCACCAAGAAAGAGGTAAAACGAATGCTCGACAATAGTGATAAGACAGAACTCATCGACTCGTTTTACAAAGATCTTGAGTTTGGAACCGGAGGTCTGAGAGGTATAATGGGGGCCGGCTCCAACAGAATGAACATCTACACAGTGGGTGCTGCTACCCAGGGACTTGCCAACTACATAAACAAGAATTTTGCATCATTGGCCGAAAAAAAGGT
>JBDHYT010000155.1:0-6685 GCA_039811485.1 Marinilabiliaceae bacterium
TCTCATTGGAAAAAAACCGCCTTATGCTTTCGCATGGGCGGTTTCTCTCATTTGTGCGGATGAAGGGACTCGAACCTCCACGTCTCATGACACCAGATCCTACGTCTGGAGCGGCTACCAATTACGACACATCCGCGTTTCCTTATTTGCGATGCAAAGATAAATGATTTTTATTTTTATCTCCAAACAAATTGCAATATTTTTTTTCAAGGTTCAAACGTACGACGTCGCAACTCAAAGTCATCACCAAGGTAAAGTCGCTTAACATCAGGGTCTAACGCAAGTTCTTCGGATGAGCCGGCCTTCAGTATATCGCCCGAAAAAAGAAGGTAGGCACGATCGCAAATGGCCAAAGTCTCGTGTACATTGTGGTCGGTAATGAGGATTCCGATGTTTTTGAACTTCAGTTTGGCCACAATCTCCTGAATATCGCGCACGGCAATTGGGTCAACACCGGCAAAAGGCTCGTCAAGCAGTATGAACTTCGGGTTGATGGCCAGGGCACGTGCAATCTCGGTACGGCGGCGCTCACCTCCCGAAAGCTGGATACCCAGACTCTTACGTATGTGGTGAAGGCTAAACTCGGTGAGCAGCTCTTCTAACCTGTGTGCCTGATAATCCTTGGGAAAGTCGGTCATCTGCAACACCGAACGTATATTGTCTTCGACGCTCATCTTACGAAACACCGATGCCTCCTGGGCCAGATACCCTACGCCACGCTGGGCACGCTTATAAACAGGAAAATCGGTAATCACCTCATCGTTGAGCAATATCCGCCCTTCGTTGGGTTTAATAAGCCCCACCATCATATAAAATGTGGTAGTCTTACCAGCACCGTTGGGACCGAGCAGACCTACAATCTCGCCCTGCTCCACCTTCACCGATACACCTTTAACAACTGTACGGCTACCGTATTTCTTTATCAAATGGTCGGTATGTAATACCAGTCCCTCTTCATCACTCATAACACTATTCATTTACTTGCATCTTGCCCTTTTCGATTTTGCGCGCCATGCCAATACCCACTTCATAAAGTAAGATGAGCGGGATTGCCACCATTATCTGGCTCACCACATCGGGCGGTGTGATAACTGCTGCAAAAATAACTATAATTACAATGGCATGGCGTCGATATTTGCTTAAAAATGATGACGACACCAAACCAATCTTCGATAAGAAATAGATAAACACAGGAAGTTCAAACACAATGCCGCCCGAGAGCAGTATGGATGTCACCGTGGATATATAGGAGTTGAGATTGACAATATTATCAACCTGCTCGCTAACCTTATAGGTAGCCAAAAAATCGATGGAAAGCGGAAGAATAAGATAGTAGGCAAACAGAATGCCCACGATAAAGAGTAGCGTCACCGCCCATATTGCTCCGCGGGCACTACGTATCTCGCCCTCATAGAGACCCGGACGCACAAAACGCCAAAACTCCCAAAATATATAAGGAAAAGCAACAATAAATCCCATCACAAAAGAGACAGTTACATGGGTTGTGAACTGACCCGACATGGAGATATTCTGCAGCCGGATGGGAGTCTGGTTGATACAGAGCGATGGCACATCGAGCACACCGGAAAGGTAGCATAGCAGCCGGTTGGTGGCAAAGCCGGGCTTCGATGGTGCCAGAATGAGACTGTCGAAGACAAAATCTTTATAAACGAAAAAAATTATGGATAGCAACAAAGTAACAGCCACAGCACGCATCAGATGCCAGCGTAGCGCCTCCAAGTGCTCAAGAAAAGACATTTCGTTGTCCGGATTACTCATCGTAGCGTATCAAAATTACGAATTTATAGCACCTCATAGTTTGCAAAATATGGAGATGCGAAGATAACACTGAAAAATCAGATAACAAACAACTTGTTTTTAAGCTATATATTTTGTAATTTCAATTGATAAAAGCTGAAAACTCCTCTATGAGGAAGAATTTCAGATTTTATGACGATAAGTGTAACAAAACTTTTGAATTTAAGTATAAGACTACACAAATAACAAAAATGGGGAACCAGATAAAAATCTTCAACCTCCTGCAATAAACCGTCAGGATTTGAAATTTTTTAAGCTATAATACCGACAGATGATTAAATTTGTCATTACAAAAAGGGAAACAACCGTAAATATCAATATTGATTTTTACAACAAACAAAATTGTTGCAATCCATAACTATGACACACCAAGTTGAGTTAAATGCCCAATTGAAAAAACATTTTGGATTTGACACTTTCAAGGGGAATCAGGAGGAGATAATCCGCAATATTCTAAAAGGTAACGATACTTTTGTGCTGATGCCCACGGGCGGAGGCAAATCGCTGTGCTACCAGCTGCCGGCACTCATAAGCGAAGGTACGGCCATCATTATCTCGCCACTTATTGCATTGATGAAAAACCAGGTCGATGCAATGCGTTCGTTCAGCGAAGAGGACGGCATAGCACACTTTCTCAACTCATCACTCACCAAAAGTGCCATAAACTTAGTGAAGGAGGATGTACTGTCGGGCAAGACCAAACTACTGTACGTTGCTCCTGAGTCGCTTACCAAAGAGGACAATATCGCCTTTCTGAAGCAGGTTAACATATCGTTCTATGCTGTTGACGAAGCCCACTGTATTTCGGAATGGGGCCACGATTTCCGTCCGGAGTACCGCCGTATCCGTCCTATTGTGAACGAAATAGGCCAGGCTCCGCTGATAGCATTAACAGCCACAGCCACGCCAAAGGTGCAGCACGACATACAGAAGAACCTCGGCATGCTCGACGCACAAATATTCAAGTCGTCGTTCAACCGGGCCAATCTCTACTACGACGTCCGCCCAATGATAGACGCATCAAAGGAGATAATTAAAATATTGAAGGCCAACCAGGGAAAGTCGGCCATCATATATTGTTTAAGCCGCAAAAAAGTTGAAGAGCTGGCCGAGTTACTTGTTGTCAACGGACTTAAGGCACTACCCTACCATGCCGGTCTCGACCCGGCCACGAGGGCAGCCAACCAGGATAAGTTTCTGATGGAGGATGCCGATATCATTGTGGCTACGATAGCCTTTGGAATGGGTATCGACAAACCCGATGTGCGGTTGGTGATTCACTACGACATCCCCAAGAGCCTCGAAGGATACTACCAGGAGACAGGACGTGCCGGACGCGACGGTGGTGAGGGTCACTGCATCACTTTCTATAGCTACAAGGACATCCAGAAACTGGAGAAATTCATGCAGGGCAAACCACTTGCCGAACAGGAGATTGGCAAACAGCTTATATTGGAGACTATTGCCTACGCCGAGTCGGCAGTATGCCGGCGAAAGGTGCTTCTCAACTATTTTGGCGAAAAATACGACGTCGAAAACTGCGAGACATGCGACAACTGCGCAAATCCAAAAGAGCAGTTTGAGGCACAAGAGAGCATACTGCTTCTTCTGAAGGTAATAAAAGAGCTGAAAGAGAAATTCAAGGCCGACCATATAATAAGCTTCCTGACGGGCAAAAGCAATACCGCCATCAAGTCGTACAAGCAACACGAAATGGAGCTCTTCGGATGCGGCGACGAACATGACGAAAAATATTGGCAGGCAGTTATCAGACAGTCGCTTGTGGCCGGATTCCTGCTTAAGGATATAGAAAATTACGGACTCCTGAAGCTTGGCGAAAATGCTGCCGCTTACGAGAAGAATCCTCACCAGATGATGTTTACCAAGGATCACGACTACGACAGTGTAGATGAGGAGGTACCGACAGCAGGCAGCACGGCACTCGACCAGACACTGTTTGGCATGCTGAAGGATTTGCGCAAAAAAGAGGCACAAAAGCTTCAACTACCGCCATTTGTGATATTCCAGGATCCTTCGCTCGAAGCAATGTCAACCTACTTCCCAATCACCATAGATGAGCTCCAGAACATACCGGGCGTGGGAGGAGGAAAAGCATCGCGCTATGGAAAGGAGTTTGTGGCTCTTATCTGCAAGTACGTGGAGGAGAACGAGATAGACCGCCCGATGGATATGGTGGTTAAATCGGTGGCCAACAAATCGAAAAACAAGATATCGATTATCCAGGCCATCGACCGCAAAGTGCCACTCGAGGATATTGCCGAATCGAAAGGGTTGACCATGCAGGAGCTGATAAAGGAGCTGGAGGCAATAGTCTATTCGGGCACAAAAGTCAACATCGACTATTTCCTCAACGACATTATGGATCCGGAGCATCTGGACGAGATATTCAACTATTTCAAGGAAGATGCCGAATCGGACGATATAGCATCAGCATTAGCCGAACTTGGCGAGGATGAATATCCCGAAGATGAGATACGGCTTGTTAGAATCAAATTTATATCGGAAGTAGGAAACTGATTATAGAGCTGAAAATAAGGGTGTTAACACACCAAAAAAAGATTCCCGTTGCACTTATTCACAACAGAATAAGGCAACGGGACTTTTTTTATCCGAATATCTCTCTCAACTCCTTGTTACTCAGCTTTCCTATCCAGTTTTCGCCGGTTGCCACAGTCATGTCAGCAAGGTGTTTTTTCTTCTGAATCATATCGTCTATCCGCTCTTCAAAAGTGTTTTTCACAATCAGCCTATGCACCATCACATTCTTATTCTGACCTATACGGTAGGCACGGTCGGTAGCCTGGCTCTCAACAGCCGGATTCCACCAAAGGTCGAAATGTATCACGTGCGATGCAGCAGTGAGGTTTAACCCTGTACCTGCCGCCTTCAGCGAAAGCACAAATATCTTGTCGGCGCGGTTATGCTGAAACCGATTTACCATATCGTTGCGCTGCTCTACGCTACAGCCGCCGTGGTAAAACATTGGCCTCTCACCAAATCTTTCCTCTATAAATCTGGTCAGCAGATCGCCCATCTCTTTAAACTGAGTGAATATCAGCACCTTTTCGCCCGATTCGGTTATACTCTCAAGCAGTTCGAAGAGAAGCTCAACCTTACCGGAGAGGAGCGCATCAAAATTTCCATTTTTAAGGAAGTTGGTAGGATGGTTGCATATCTGCTTGAGAGCAAGAATCATCTGAAGCACAAGACCTTGACGCTTAAACAGTGACTCACTGTCTGAATCGCTAAAACCCTCAATCTCAGCCATTGCAGCATTCATCGTCTGCTCGTACAGTGCGGCCTGTTGTCGCGTAAGGTTGGCATACTGGTTCTGTTCAATTTTATCGGGCAGGTCGGAAATGATTGTCTTGTCGGTCTTCATCCGCCGCATCATAAAAGGCGATGTAACCTTACGGAACTTATTTACTGCCTCCTCATCATTAAAAACCTGAATTGGTTCCGAAAAGTCATTTTTGAAGGTCTTGACACTGCCCAGATAACCTTTATTGACAAAATCCATAATAGACCAAAACTCGGTTAACCGGTTCTCAACAGGTGTACCGCTTATGGCAATACGGATATTGGCAGGAATGCTCTTTATGGCTTTGGATTGATTTGTATCATCATTCTTAATATTTTGAGCCTCATCGATAACCATAATCTGCCATTTCTGCTTTTTAAGCAATTCGGCATCACTCCTAAGCACACCATAGGTGGTAAGGAGCACATCGGCATCGAAGCTGCTTAAATCGCGACCCGTGCCGTGGAAAATAAACGAGGTAACACCCGGCGCAAACCGGCCAATCTCAGCCTGCCAGTTGGTTAGCAAGCCTGTGGGTACAACCACCAATGCCTTCTGTTTCTTGTTGATTCCACCCTCTTCCTTCAGTTTCAATATAAGTGTTATCACCTGAAGGGTTTTTCCAAGCCCCATATCGTCGGCTATGATACTGCCAAACCCGATCCGGCTGTTGCGGTACATCCACGAGAAACCTCTTTGCTGATAAGGTCTTAGATTAGCATTCAAGCCCGACGGCAACTCAATATCTTCGCCGGAAGTCAATTCGCTAATAAGAGCTTTAACATCATCTGTAAGAGTAACCGGAGCTCCTTCATAATCCTCAGTAAGAGCAGTTTGCAGAAGTTGGAATGAATTAAGCGACTTTTTTGAATCAAATAGTTTGCTTAGTTTCTCCATTTCGGCTTCGCTGACATAAATATATCGCTCTTTAAACCTGAACAATCCTGAAGCCTTGGACATCAGCCTGCTAAACTCTGCCGGTGTGATGACGGTATCACCAATGGCCACCTGCCAATCGAAAGCAAGAAGATCGTCAAGTCTTACATAACCTTTTGAATCGTCACGTCGCTTTAACTTCACCGAAGGCTTAGGCCTAAGCAATGTTTGCAGCGATTTGGGAAGCATAACTTTTATGTCGAGAAGCCGCACGGCAGGAAGTATTTCCATTAAAAATGGCGAAAACTGCTGCATCGAAAAGGTAATGCATCCCTTGCCGTTGTTGTTAATGTAATGGTCCAATCCGGCAATAAAAGGCGACAAAAGCGAGAGACCCTGAAGGATTTTAAACCTGCTCTGATCGAAACTACTATGGGTAAGCACAGTATGAAGAGCCACAGGCAGCTCGCCGGGGTTTGACGAGTCTTCGATATCAACGCTCAAGTCGAACGACTGTTCTCCATTTTCGGTTATGGTGAGCACCGGCTTGAAATTCTCTGCAGCCAGATGGAACCGGTGCAGCCACACCCTTACCCCGCCACTAAGTGCACTCTCGCCAACACCATCAAAGGCATAGGGTTTATTGTTGAAAAACATCTCTTCGAAGAG
>JBDHYT010000156.1:0-6663 GCA_039811485.1 Marinilabiliaceae bacterium
TCCAGCCAATATTATAAGGAGCATTCATATTACCCATGTACTTGTTAAACTTCTCGGAACTTAACGAAGGGCTTCCCTGACTGTTAAGAAGAATTTTACCGTTATTGTCGCGGGCAAAATCCGTCACGTAAATATCTCCGTAGCTTCCTCCTTCTTTGTATCTAACCTGAACTTTACCTCCGAAACCAATTTTCTGGTCAATCAACATCTCTTTACCATTCTCCTTATAAGTTTCAAGAATCTTGTTGTCGTTATATGAGAAGTTTACTGCTGTTTTCCACATCAGACTACTTGTAATATTGTGCGAATAACCAAGCGAAGTCTCAACACCACTGTTTCGTATTACACCGGTGTTTACAGGCTTGGATTTGCCGGCAACACCTAGAATAAGATAGTTATTGTTCATCGATGCCGAATAGAAAGTTACATCCCAGCTAAGAGCATTGCGGAAGAAAGATGCATCAAAACCAGCCTCGAAAGATTTTGTCTTTTCGGGAATGGGATTTTCAAAGAATGCAAACTGTGATGGAATAGCAGCACCTGTCAACGGATCAATTTTAGTAGCATCATATATAAGGTTTGGAATAGAGTTACCAACCTCACTGTAAGATGTACGAACCTTCATATAGTTCCAAAACTCCGGCAAAGTAACAACTTCATGCAACAATGCATTTGCTCCAAAAGAGTAATAACCATAATTATCAGAGAAACCGCGTGCGGCAAACTGCTTAAATACCCTGTACCAGTCCTGACGATAACTTCCTTCAAGGAACAGAAAGTTTTTATATCCCAATTGGCCGGTAACAAAAAGACCTTCATCCCAATTCACTGATTTGTAAAGATTACGATTACCTGTAAGACCGGCACTAACATCAAAAATATTAATGGCCGTAGGTAATTTCTGTAAACGCGAATCTTCAATTGTAGCAGGCACAGTACCAATATTCTGAGAATTACCTTTGATATGGTGGGCAGTGTAACCAGAAGATGCAGAAACTGAGAAATCACCAAATTCCTTATTGTAACTCAACATCCAGTCGAGATAAAACTCATTGGTATTCGATACGCTGTTCCAATATTCGCCCCATGGCATAATTCCTGAAGGCGTTTGAGTTGTTGCCCAACGCTGACTGTATGATGTAGCCTTTGAGCGGTCGATGCTAAATCGGCCACTGGCTAGCAAACCATCAACTATTTTCACGCTGCCACCAATATAACCATAAACACGCTCCTGCTCATCAACCAATTTTGTGCGGTTAACCAGCCAGTATGGGTTATTTTCATTCTTGGCATCAAATATCCAGTTCTGTTTCAACCCTTTAAGTGCAATCTCTTCTGTCTTCCAGGAATAACCTGTCGATGTAAGCAAATAGTATCCATAAGGGCCTGATTTCCAGGTTCCATTAGGGTTCTCATAGTTGCTCTTAAAATGCTTCATATCAATGTTTCTCGGAGAAACATAAAGATGATAAAGAGGGTTTAACGACTCACCGCCACCAGGACGGTTTTTTGTTCTCTGGTTAAGATAGTTGAACGCCAAATCTATCTTAATTCTGTCCTCAAGAAAATTATAATTCTGACGGAAAGATGCAGTATGTCGGCTGAAGTTATTATTATCAACCATACCATTTGCACTACTATTACCATAAGAGAAATATGACTGAATATTTTTTGTACCTCCACTGATAGCCACCGAGTTATTGAACGTGCTACCTGTTCTGAAAAAATCTTCAATATAGTCCTGAGGTTTATTTGTAAGACCAACAAAACCAGGATCTGTTTCCGATATCTTTTTACCCCAGCTGTTAGTTTTTACTTTTCCTAATGCATCTACATTGGCTCCATAAGTATTCTGAAGTTCCGGAAGAACTAATGGTCTCTCGAAAGTGGCATTTGAAGTGACATTAACACTCATCTTGCCCTCTTTTCCTTTTTTTGTAGTGATCATAAGCACGCCATTGGAGGCCGCACTACCATAAAGAGCTGCCGCATTGGCACCTTTCAGGATATTGATGCTCTCAATGTCGTCGGGGTTGATGGATGAAAGCGCATCCGAACCCTCCGATACGAAGTTGTAACCGATACTTTCTCCACCACCAATACCTTGTTGGCCTTTCACACTATTGCTCATTGGCACACCGTCAACAACAATAAGCGGTGAGTTGTTACCCAGAATCGACTTGTTACCTCTAAGCAGGATTTTGGACGATCCACCGGCACCACCGGCATTGGGGGTAATGCTCAAACCTGCCGACTTACCCTGAAGCGAGTTGATGAAGTTGGCATCCTGCACACGCATAAGCTCTTCATTATCCATCTTTTGAGTAGCATAAGTAAGTGATTTCGCCTTGCGCTCAATACCCATGGCAGTTACAACAACCTGCTCTAACTGATGGTTATCCTCCTTAAGAACAACATTAAAGTAAGTCTTTCCCGCAACGGCAAGAGTTTGTGGCTGCATTCCGATAAACGATACCTCGATAGTACCATCATCTGGAATATTTTTCAACGAAAATTCTCCATCGAAATTAGTAACCATACCGATTGTAGTCCCTTTCAATACTACGGCAGCACCAACAACAGGCTCCCCGCCGGCATCCTTCACTACCCCTGTGATATCTTTGGATGTAGCTTTTTGTTTCGTACTCCCCTGACTTTTATTTTCTTTCTTGTGAATTACAATCATCTTATTCTCGATCGAGTAACCCAGACTACTATCAAGAATACTTTTCAGTACTTCATCAATCGATGAATTATTGAAAGTGGCAGTAACTACTTTTGACTCATTAACCTCGTCGGTTTTATAAATGACCGAATATCCGGTCTGCTTTTCAACCTCCTTCAAAACAGATTTTAAAGGAACTCCTGAAAAAACTTTATTAACCTTTTGGGCTAACAGGCTGTTTGCGCCTATTGACAAAGCAATAACAAGCAACAAAAGAATAAACTTCTTTTTTCTCATTGGTAAAAACTTTAATTAACTATCCTTTTTTATGTGAATTATATTGTGTTCTTCCTCAATATTAACATTAAGAATCAGCTCCAATGCCTGAAAAATATCATTCAATGTCTCACCATTCCTTAGTGCAATACTAAATGTCTTATCACGAAGTACTTGTGATTCAATTACAATAGTTAAATTGTATTTTCGCGACAGTTTCTTAACCAGGTCGCCCAAACTGATATTGTCATACACTATCACATTCTCAATCCAATCCCTACATTCTTCTGCAGCAACCAAACTTGTAGAAACACTGCTGGTTATTCTATCAAAAGAGACCGATTCACCCGGATTGACAATCATTACGTTTCGATTATGATTAACATGTATCTTCCCTTCCAGCAAGGTTGTTGTTACAAACCGATCTTCGGGATAAGCGGTAATATTAAATTTAGTTCCCTTAACCTCAACATCGTAAACTGACGTGTGAACAACGAATTTCCTGTCAGTATTTTTAACAACCTCAAAATACCCCTCACCTTCTATCTCTACTTCTACAACTGATTTATTGATTGCTGCCCCGTAAGTGAGTTTTGAGCCGGAATTCAACCAAATAACGGAACCATCCGGAAGAATAACCTTGCTCTTCTCGCCATAGGGTGCCTCAACGGTAACTATTCCACCACTCTTGTTTAGGAAATTATATACAAAAAAACCTCCCGAAAAGAATAATGCAACAATAGCTGCCACCTGCAGAAACCAACCGAAACCATACTTTGATTGATGGTTGCTTTTTAATTGATTTGAATCCATTCTTTGTACCAACGCAGCCCACTCATCATTAAAATTCGAAGTTCTGCAATCTTCACTCATCCAATTGTGTTCCAACTCATAGAACAATTCCTTTTTCGATTTATCGGATGATAGATGTTCAAACAACAAAGGTTCTTGCTCCATTGTCAGCTCCCCTTCCAGATAACTACCTACCAGATTGGTAAAATCATTTTCGATATGTCCTGTTTTATTCTCCATTTAAAAAATTATCAATCGGGTTACTAAAAGAACAAGCATTTTATTATTGAATTATGTATGATGTTCATATACAAAAAAATTCACCTATAAATTCTTTTCTTTACATACTATAACAACTACAATTGATTTTACCCAACCCCGAAAACAACTTTTTTTGAAAAAAATGTTTCTATATTTAAAAAAACAGGAAACTAAGGTATTAGAGGCTCTGTAAATAAACGGATAAGAGAAGCATAATTTGTTTTTTATCGAATTCTTTTGAAAAAACAGAAAGAGCCTTCGATATATGCTTTTCAACAGCGGTGAGAGAAATATTTAACTTTTCGGAAATTTCACGATTCTTTAATCCTTCAAAACGGCTCAATAAAAAAACCTCTTTACAACGTTCTGGCAATGAATCTATTACCAAATTGACCTTGGCATTTAACTCGTTAAACACCAAGTTATCATCAGTACTACCTAAAAAGTCGAGGTGGTACAAGTGCTCTTCCCCTCTCTTTTCGGAAAGGTACTCGAAATGGTATTTTGCAGCAACAGATTGATGTTTCAGATGATTAAGGCAATTATTCCTAACAATGGTAAATAATAATGCTTTTATCGAAACAGATAACAAAAACTCACGCTTTTCCCAGAAAGAGATAAAACTATCCTGAAGGATATCTCTGGCCTCATCCTCATCTTTTACAAATCGAAGGGCATACCTGAGCAACCTGGGATAATAACTCTTGAACAAAAACTCAAAAGCATGAATATTTCCGGATTTTACATCCGCAAATAGCACATTATTATCTGTATAACTATATGACACCTAAATCTCCTTAATTTCAACTTTACTTATTGAATCTCTACAAATATACCCATTAAAAATAAGTCTTCAAAACCTACAATTTTGAATCATCACAAAAACAACTTATAAAAACAAAAAAAACCGGCGAGCTCATGCCTCCGGTTTCCTTTATTCCAACTAAACTGACTATTACATCACCAGTTTATAACCTTTACCATGCACATTGATAATTTCAACTGCAGGCTCATCCTTAAGATGTTTACGCAATTTGGTGATATAGACGTCCATGCTGCGGGCGTTGAAGTAATTGTCGTCAACCCAGATGGTTTTAAGAGCGAAGTTACGCTCCAGAACCTTATTGGCATTGGTGCAAAGCAGCTTAAGCAGTTCCGACTCTTTTGTGGTAAGCTTAATCACATTATCGCCATCCACAAGTTGCTGTTTCTGAGTGTCGAACTTATATCGTCCCAGCATATAAATCTCCTGGGTAACGGCACCACCCTTGGTGCGGCGGAGGATAGCCTCGATACGGAACAACAACTCTTCCATGCTGAAGGGCTTGGTAAGATAGTCGTCGCCACCCGATTTGAATCCCTGGAAAATATCGTCCTTCATCGACTTTGCAGTCAGGAACACAATGGGAACTTCGTTGTTCACCATACGAATCTCTTTAGCTAAAGTAAAGCCGTCTTTTTTGGGCATCATAACGTCAAAAATACAGATGTCGTATTTTTTGTTCATGAATGCATTATATCCGTCTTCGCCGTTGGGCATAAGGTCGGTCTCATAACCTTTGACCTCAAGATATTCGCGCAAAAGCATGCCGAGGTTCTCATCGTCCTCGCATAAGAGAATTTTATGCTCTTTTTCCATTAGTAATACTTTTTAGCGGTAAAAATATATCAAATTTTGTTCCAACATTTACTTCGCTCTCGATGGTTATCTGTCCGTCGTGGTCTTCCACTATCTTTTTCACATAAGCCAGACCCAGGCCAAATCCTTTCACATCATGAACGTTACCGGTAGGTACCCGGTAAAATTTCTCAAACACACGTTCAAGATTCTCTTTCGAGATACCCAATCCATTATCTTTAACAGATATTATTATGCCATTGTTCTTGTTCCACGTCTTAACATACAAAATAGGTGCTCCACGGCGGTATTTAAACGCATTGTCCAGCAGGTTGAAGATTACATTGGTAAAATGCACTTCATCTATCATTGCAATGCTATTTTTTGCTTCAAGTCTGTCGTTGATTGAGCCGTTGGCACTCTCAACCTTAAGCCTGAAGTTGTTCACCACCGATGTCACAAGATCGTTAATGTCAATCTCCTTAAGTTTCAGTCCGGCCTTACCCTTCTCAAAGATAGCCATTTGCAGGATTTTTTCAACCTGATAACTCAATCTTTTACTCTCATCCTGAATAACTCCCGAAATATGCTGCAATGTCTTAGGCGATACATTCATCGAAACATCCTTCAGCATCTGTGAGGCTAACGATATGGTGCTTATTGGAGTCTTGAACTCATGCGTCATGTTATTGATGAAGTCGTCCTTGATAGTATCGACCCTGCGTTGCCTTACAATGATTACAATGGTGAATATTGACGAAAAAATCATTATTATCGTAAATATAACCGTCGGAATTACAAGGCTCATCGACTCGGCAAGGTAACTTGGCTGCTTTGGGAAATAGACATTCAGATAGTTGGCCTTGGCATGTACATCATTGGGGAACAACCTCTTACTATATATATCCGACTTATTTTCGGGCTTATAGCCGGGTGTGTTAAACACGATATGGCCCGATGAGTTGACGATTGAAAATTCAAATGGTAGTATGATGCCGCGCTCGTCGAAATACTGAAACAGCGAACCATCGAGACGGCGGTGATCAATGCG
>JBDHYT010000157.1:0-6640 GCA_039811485.1 Marinilabiliaceae bacterium
TTATACCGAAATATTCCAACGCAATATTCTTGCCTCGGGTGTTATTCCGCAAATCTCGGCCATATTCGGTCCCTGTGCCGGCGGTGCCGTTTATTCGCCTGCCCTTACCGACTTCATCGTGATGAATAAGGATAAGAGCTATATGTTCCTTACCGGTCCTAAGGTGGTGAAAACCGTAACTGGCGAAGATGTTACTGACGAGGAACTTGGAGGTGCATCAGTTCACGGATCCAAATCGGGCGTTACCCATTTTGTGTCGGAAACAGAGCAGGAAGGTATTCAGATTATTCGTAAGCTTATAAGCTATATGCCTCAGAATAACCTCGAAGAGCCACCGGTATATCCTAATACCGACCCTATCGACCGTCTCGATGACCATCTGAACGAGATTATTCCTGATAATCCTAACAAACCTTATGATGTTAAGGATATTATCCATGGTATTGTCGATAATGGCGAATTCCTGGAGGTACACCGTCATTTCGCACCAAACATCGTTGTTGGTTTTGCCCGTTTCAACGGTATGTCGGTAGGTATTGTGGCCAACCAGCCTGCTTATCTGGCCGGTGTACTCGATATCAACGCATCGCGTAAAGCAGCACGTTTTGTTCGTTTCTGCGACGCCTTCAATATCCCTATCGTCACTCTCGAGGACGTTCCGGGCTTCCTGCCGGGTACAGCCCAGGAGTATGGCGGAATTATCGTTCATGGTGCAAAACTTCTGTTTGCCTATGGCGAAGCTACCGTACCAAAGGTTACCGTCGTGCTTCGTAAAGCCTATGGTGGTGCCTATTGCGTTATGAGTTCCAAGCACCTGCGTGGCGATATCAACTACGCATGGCCAACTGCCGAAATTGCAGTTATGGGTCCTAAAGGTGCCATCGAAGTTCTGCAGAGCAAAGCTATTTCGGAGCTTACCACCGATGAAGAGAAAGCAGAATTTATACGTAAAGCAGAAGAGGAGTACAAAGAGGAGTTTGCCAATCCTTATGCAGCAGCCCGTTATGGTTATGTTGATGATATTATTGAGCCACGCAACACAAGGTTTCGTATCATCCGTGCCCTTCAGGCTCTTGCAACCAAAAAGGACGTAAATCCTCCAAAGAAACACTCAAACCTTCCATTGTAAAAAATTTTTTGTATGCGAACTTTAATAAATTACGCATCAAAAACATTGTTTATACTCACAGTGCTGCTATGTGTCCCGCAGATGATGCGGGCACAGAGCACCACTGATTTGCGTATTAACGAACTGCTGGTTTATAACGACTCAAACTATGTTGATGGTTTTGGCCAGCACAGCCCCTGGATTGAGATATTCAACACTGCATACAATGGCGTGGATATAGGCGGTCTTTTTCTGACCAACGACATCAATAACCCTACCATGTACCGCATTCCCAAAGGACATTCGCTCACCGGAGTGCCTTCGCGTGGTTATATTGTATTCTTTGCCGACAATAACTCAACCAATGGTGTTTTACACCTCAATTTTGACCTTAGAGAGTCGTCGATGGTTGCACTATTCGATGGAAACGGAAAAACACTCATCGACAGTGTACATATCCGCCACGGCCAGCAACGCGATATTTCGCAGGGACGCACTATCAACGGTACAGGCGAATGGACATGGTTCGAAAAAACCACCCCGTTTGCCTCTAATGAACCCGAATTGCTGGAAACAGCAGGTGACAGATTTATAAAAGTCGATCCCATAGGAACCGGAATGACTTTTGTAGCTATGGGTGTAGTTTTTTTAGCTTTAATATTACTTTCAATTGTTTTTATTATGATTGGTAAACTAATGAGCGGTTCATTCTTCAAGAAGAGTGCCGATGCAGGCAAACCTGTTCCTGCCAATGGAAATTCAACTGAGATGTCGGGCGAGATTGCCGCTGCCATCATGATGACTCTCCATCTGTATAGAAACGACCAGAAATCGGACGAGAACGCCGTGTTGACAATCAACCGTACCTCTAAGATGTATTCACCCTGGAGTTCTAAAATTCACAGCATGCGTCGCATGCCTCGATAATTTTATTTTATAACCTTATTAAATAAGATTTTATTATGTCGAAATATAAATTCAATATCAACGGCAACACTTATAATGCCGAAATTAAAAATGTTGACGATAACATTGCCGAAGTAGAGATTAACGGCACCACTTATCAGGTTGAGCTCGACAAGAGCATCAGCGGCTCAAAAACACCAAAATTGGTGCGTAGTGCCGTTGTTCCCTCAACCGATTCTCACCCATCGGTGGCAAAGACAAGCAGCCCATCAGCTCCTAAGGGTGGCGGAACAATCAAATCGCCACTTCCAGGTGTGGTTATCAACGTATTGGTAAAACCCGGCGATATGGTTAAAATTGGCCAGCGTCTGCTTATCCTTGAGGCAATGAAGATGGAAAACAACATCGATGCCGACAAAGAGGGTAAGGTTGTATCGGTATCAAAAAATAAAGGTGATTCAGTAATGGAAGGTGACGTTCTTGTCATCATAGAATAAAGCCTATGGACACTCCAAGTTTCATGCAGTTTGTGCTGAATAATCTTGGACAGTTTTGGTCGTACACTGCTTTTAGCAATTTTACGATTGGTCATTTGTTGATGATTGCTGTCGGATTGTTCTTTATTTATCTTGCCATCTCCAAAGAGTATGAGCCAATGTTGCTTGTGCCAATAGGATTTGGTATAATAATAGGTAATATTGCCTTTTCACCCGGTTACCAGATAGGAATCTACGAGCAGGGCAGTGTACTCAACTATCTGTACTTTGGTGTGACTCAAGGTGTTTATCCTCCATTGATATTTCTTGGCATCGGTGCAATGACCGATTTCTCGGCACTGATAAGCAATCCTAAGCTGATTCTTATTGGTGCTGCCGCACAGGTGGGTATCTTTGGAGCCTATATGATTGCTCTGGCTCTTGGATTTTCGCCTGCCGAAGCGGGTGCTATCGGTATCATTGGTGGTGCCGACGGCCCAACAGCCATCTTCCTTTCATCTAAGCTGGCTCCAAGTCTTGTGGGTGCAATTGCAATATCGGCCTACTCATATATGGCTCTTGTGCCGGTAATCCAGCCTCCGATAATGCGACTGTTCACTACTCATAAAGAGCGGCTTATCAGAATGCGCCCTGCACGGGTGGTGTCGAAAGTAGAGAAGATAATGTTTCCAATTATCGGTCTGTTGCTGACATGCTTCCTGGTGCCAAGTGGTCTGCCATTGCTGGGTATGCTCTTCTTTGGCAACCTTCTCAAAGAGAGTACCGTTACTAAGCGACTGGCCGACACAGCCAAAGGCCCGATGATCGATATTGTTACCATTCTTATCGGCCTTACAGTTGGTGCATCTACACAGGCAACAACATTCCTTACTCCTAAGTCGCTGATGATATTTGGTTTGGGTGCCTTGTCGTTTATTATTGCAACAATGGGCGGCGTGCTTTTTGTTAAGTTCATCAACCTTTTCTTGCGCGAAGAGAACAAAATCAACCCATTGATTGGTAATGCCAGTGTATCGGCGGTGCCAGACAGTGCCAGGGTTTCGCAAGTTGTCGGTCAGGAGTATGATAAAACAAACCACTTGTTGATGCATGCCATGGGCCCCAATGTGGCAGGAGTTATTGGTAGCGCTGTTGCTGCCGGTATTCTGCTCAGTTTCCTTGCATAAGATTAATTGCTTATATGCCATAAAAACCTCTACAGCTATGTGGAGGTTTTTTTATTACCTTTTGCCGAATGTGAATGGTATCCGCAGTTGCCCGACAGGATGTGGGGCAGTGTGTTTTTCGATGATGCTGCTTATCATTGGCTTGCATCTTCCGCATCCGGTTCCGGCACCGGTAATCATGCCTACTTCACCGGCCGTTGATGCGCTCTTCTTTATGGCGTGCACTATCTCTTTTTTACTCACCATCCTGCAGCGGCATATTATCTCTTCCTTCTCTTTTGCCGACATGTTTTTTCATTTCTGTTGCGCATGCAAGTATAGCTTTTTTATGGTATGATTTGGCCGATTTGCCACTGATTTCAGTGATAAAAAGTATTTAGCATTCGTACAATAGTAGAATGCTAAAAAAAGGCTGTCTTTGAAGACAGCCTCTCTTGAGATAAAATCTATATTTTTATTTCTTTTTCAGCTGTTGCTGTTGGCGGGCCATCTCCTCTAAGCGTTGTGCAAATTTCGATTTCTTTACCGGCTTCTTCTGGTTAGCTTTAATCTGCATCAAAATAGCCTTTTCATCAACAAAGCGACGGATAACAATCGTCTGTCCTATGGTGATTACTGTTGAAACGAAGTAGTAGTAGCTCAATCCTGAGGCGTAGCTGTTGAAGAATACCAGGAACATAACCGGCATCATATACATCATCGTTTTCATGCCCGGCATCTGGCTGTTGGTATTGGTCATTTCGGCATTCATGCGTGTTGAAATGATATTGGCAGCAGCCATCAGAAGACAGAAGAGACTCACATGGTCGCCATACAACGGGATGGTGAATGGCAGGTTGAATATTGAATCGTAGGCCGATAGGTCGTCTGCCCACAGGAATGCTTCGTGTCTCAACTCGATGGAGGCAGGGAAGAATCGGAACATGGCAAAGAGGATAGGCATCTGCAACAACATTGGTAAACAGCCTCCCATGGGGTTTACTCCTGCTTTTTTGTAGAGTGCCATAGTGGCCTGCTGACGCTCCATGGCTTTATCCTTGGGTATCCTATTGTTGATCTCGTCAATCTCGGGTTTTAAAACCTTCATCTTGGCCGTCGATAGATACGACTTGTAGGTGAAGGGGAATAGTATTAGTTTAATTAATATGGTGAGTATCAGTATTATCAGGCCGTAATTACCAATAAATCCCTCAAGGAATTTGAATACCGGAATAACCATAATCCTGTTTATCCAACCGAAGATTCCCCATCCGAGAGGAATAAGGCGAGTCAGCTCAAGATCTTTGTATTGGTTGAGGGTATAGAAGTAGTTGGGACCGAAGAAGAAGTTGAAATCGGCACTCTGCGACTGCTGGAAGTCGAAGGGCACACCCATTTTTGCATCCACGTCGCGCAGTGTCTCATCATTGCCTTCCATGTATGGTGCCGACGCAACAGATGCTCCGGCAAAAGGATTTTTAGCAATCAGAATAGACGAGAAAAACTGGTCTTTGAAGGCAATCCAGTCCAATTTGGTGCGGATATCCTCTTGTGTCTGTTTCGATGCGTTGAGCCAATCTACATCCGACTGGTGGAAACGGTAATATACTCCTGAGTTTTGCACCTCCATTGAACGGCCTTTCTCCTGAACCGGCATCTTCATCTTCCACTCCAGGTCGATGGTAGGAGTGTTGATTGAGAATACGTTTTTCAGATTTTCCGATTTTATTGAAAAATCGACCATGTAGCTGTCTTTCTGTATCTTATAGGAGTAAACCAACCGTCCGTCGCCGGCCTCAACCACCATGTCGATGCCGTCGGCAGTTGGGTTTACTGCTTTAAAAAACAGGTCGTTGGTGTGGAAAACCCTGTTGTTGTGGTTAAATGGGAAACCAAAACGGTTCTGCTCACCATCGAACAGTATTAGCGGTGTCTGTTTAAATGTCTTATACTCTTTTAGTTCGGCCGCATAAATACGTCCTCCCTGCGATGAAATTGTCAGTTTTATAAGGTTGTTCTCGATGGTGTAGAATTGCTTTTCGCCCTCAATGGCATTTTCGATACTGCCGTAGAGTGCCGACTTATCGACCGAGGCTGTATCGGCAGTCTGTTTCGATTCGGCCTGTTGTGCGGCAATTCTTGCAAGTGAGTCGCTTTGGGCAATCTCTTCCCGCCGCACCGAGTCGTGGTACTGCTGCCACTTCTTTTGCTGCTCTTCGTTAGGGGCGTTAATCCACCAAAATAGAACCAGAATTCCAAAAATCAGAATCAATCCTGTAATTGATTGTTTGTCCATTGTATATTTCGTTTATTTATTTTCGATAGTGGCTTTGATGAAAGCCATGAAGATTGGGTGTGGTTTGAGTACCGTGCTGCTGTATTCGGGGTGAAACTGCACTCCCACAAACCATCTGTGTTCAGGAATTTCAACAATTTCAACCAGTCCTGTTTCAGGATTTATACCGCTGGCTTTTAATCCGCCATTCTCAAAGTCTTTCAGGTAGTTACCATTAAATTCGTAACGGTGGCGGTGGCGTTCGCGAATATTCTCGCTCTTATATGCATCGTAAGCCTTGGTTCCTTTTTTTATCTGGCAGTCGTAGGCTCCCAAACGCATGGTGCCACCCTTTTCGGTTACCTCCTTCTGCTCCTCCATGATGTCGATGACAGGATAGTTGCTGAAAGGATTCATCTCGGTTGAGTTGGCATCCTGATATTGAAGCACGTTACGGGCATACTCTACCACTGCCATCTGCATACCTAAGCAGATGCCCAGAAACGGTTTGTTATTTTCGCGTGCATAACGGATAGCCTCAAGTTTGCCCTCTATACCGCGATGGCCAAACCCCGGGGCTACAATTATTCCGTCGAGTCCACCTAAGAGTTCGGCCACATTGGCTGTGTTTACATGCTCGGAGTGTATCAACTGAAGATCGACCTTGCGGTCGTTGTAGGCGCTTGCATGTATAAGTGCCTCAATGATT
>JBDHYT010000158.1:0-6608 GCA_039811485.1 Marinilabiliaceae bacterium
TTTGTTGGGCAAACAGTTGATCATATTGGCTTCAAAAACAACTTCAATCTCACACTGATTGGAATTAAAAGATATGCAGAAAAAAGAAATATCATCGGAGCCATAAAACGGGTTCATACACTGATAGATGATTTTGGAGCTGCCACTCTCCTTTCGGCCAACGATATCGTGGTTCTGTATGGTAGAAACGCCGATTTCAAACATTTCTTTCAGGTAGGTACACATAACTGAAAATGAGTTGTTTTAAATTTCATCAAATTTGGTCTGTTTTTTGAAATATGTTTTAAAACACTAAATTTGTCCCGGCATTTGTCCGAAACAACTAACAAAGGAATAGATGGAAAATAACGGATATATAGGCTTGGTACGCCAAGCATTGGAGAATTATGGCAATTTGCCTGCCTTTAGCGACTTCAAGGGAGAGACATTAACCTACGCACAGGTAGGTGAACGCATCGAAGGACTTCACCGTTTCTTCAAAGACCATGGAGTGAAAAAGGGCGACAAAGTGGCTCTTATCGGGCGCAACATGAGCAGCTGGGGTGTAACATACCTGGCTGTAGTCACTTACGGTGCGGTAATAGTACCAATACTGCCGGAGTTTAGCACCAACGATATTCACCACATAGTGAATCATAGCGGGTCGAAACTACTATTCTGTACCGACCTTCAGTTCGACCGTGTTGACGACACCCAGATGCCATCGCTGGAGGCAATAATATCGATAACCGGCTATCGGATTCTGGTATCGCGACGGTCGTCGGTTCATGCCACATTCAACAAATATCTGCCGCTGCTCAATGGCAATGGTTCAAAGTTCAACATCAAAAACTTGAGTCTGGAGACATCTAAAGCCGAAGATCTTGCAGTACTGTCATATACTTCGGGTACAAGCGGATTCTCAAAGGGCGTTATGCTACCACATCGCAGTATCTGGTCCAATGTACAGTTTGCCCGCAACACCTTCGACATAAAGCCTGGCGACCGTATTGTATCGTTTCTGCCACTTGCCCATGCATACGGATGCCTGTTCGAATACCTATGGCCATTCACCGAAGGATGCCATATCACATTCCTCACCCGCACACCGTCACCACAGATAATTACGGAGGCATTCCGCGAAGTAAAGCCAAACCTGATACTGGCTGTGCCACTGATACTTGAGAAGATATTTAAGAAAAACATCCAACCCAAACTTGACTCTACAAAGATTAAGGCACTCTTGATGATATCCGGCATCAACAAGCTCATATACAAAAAGATAAACAAATCGCTGATAGATGTGTTTGGAGGCGAATTTTCGGAGATGATAATAGGTGGAGCAGCCTTGAATAAAGATGTTGAGCTCTTTTTGCGCAAGATAGGTTTCCCGTTCACAATTGGTTACGGAATGACAGAGTGCGGCCCTCTGATCAGCTATTCGCCATGGCAGCAATCGCGCACGTTCAGTGCCGGATCGGTGGTAAACAGGATGAGAGTGAAGATAGACTCGCCCGACCCATACAACATTGTGGGAGAGATACTTGTAAAGGGCGACAACACCATGCTTGGCTATTATAAAAACCAGGATGCCACCAACGAAATTTTCGATTCGGAGGGATGGCTTCACACGGGCGACCTGGGAGTAACCGACGATCAGGAGTTTATCTACATTAAAGGAAGAAGCAAAAACATGATTCTTGGTCCGTCGGGACAAAATATTTACCCCGAAGAGGTTGAGGCAGTGCTCAACAGCTTAGACTATGTGCAGGAGAGCTTAGTCCGAGAGAACGACGGTAAACTTGAAGCCCTGATATATCCCGACTATGAGATGACCGACCGTGAAAAACTCGATACATCGGCGTTGGAAAGAAAAATACAGGAGCTGAAACCAAAAGTTAACGCCCTTCTGCCATCGTACATGAACTTATCGAAACTGACTATATTCCCAACGGAATTTGAAAAGACACCTAAAAAAAGTATCAAACGATACATTTATATGAACAAGTAAATTACATGAATATCGACAAGGGTATGGGTAAAAATGTGAAGTTACTGTTGTAAACAACCAACATAACTTCAAAAACATTTTTTCCTACACCCTTTTTCATTCTGCTGCGAGCATATCAAGGTTAGCAAGTTTATTTATATATTTGTGAGCACTGCTACAAACGATAAATAGTGATATGCTCATAAAACACGGTTGCACTCTGTTTCTATTCCTCTCCATACTCGTATCGCTACGGGCAAATAACACTAACGGTCTCATGTTCAGATCGAAAGAGGTAAGCAGAGAGAATCGCACCGGCCTAGATATAACCCATAGTACACCTTTCAGATTTAAGCACTCCTTAGCATTACAGTTTGATATATCGTTCCGTGAGGGAATAAACCGGTTCGGATATATCTTCAGATTGAAAGATGAGGCAGGACATCAAAGTTTTGATCTGGTAGCAAGGCTCGAAGGCGAAAAGCCGTCGTTGTACTTAGTGGCAGACAAAAAGGAGGCAATTGCCCAACTGCCAGTTGACTCGACAGTATTACACCAAATAAACCGCTGGCACACAATAAGTTTAGAGATAGACTCAAAATCGGATATAATCATTCTGAAGGGATTTGGCTATGAGAAAAAAACAAGCTGCGGAGCGTACAAACCATCATCGGTAAGATTGCTATTTGGCACATCGGACGATACCTGGTGGCTTGCCGACGAAACTCCGCCAATGTCAATCAGAAATATCAGAATTACAACCGACAACGATGACACCTATTTCTGGCCATTGGAAAAAACCGATTCCAAGATTGTCAAAGACTCAGAAAGCGGCAAAAAAGCACTGCTTATAAATCCGGAATGGGTTGAAGATGAGCACTCTTCATGGAAGCCTCTGGTAGAGATGACATTTGAAAATCCACCTCTTGTAACATGGAATGAAAAGGAGGAGTGTTTGGTGATGGTAAAAAGCGGAGGATTGATTCAGCGATATTTTCCCGAAACCGGCAAAACCGACTCCATAACCCCAACCGACGGCAGATATGTGCAGGAAGAGATACATCAACTTATTGCTGACGGCTCAACACTAAAATCGTACAGCCTCAACTATCCGGCTGTATCACAATATCATAGCCAAACCAATAGCTGGAGTTACAAAAAAGAACTACCCGGCGGATTACCGCGCTACTGGCATCACAATAAACTCATAAACCCGATAACACAACAAGTTACCACCATTGGCGGTTATGGTTTTTACACCTATCACAACACAATTCAGAGTTACAACGATTCGACACATCGCTGGGAACAGATTATATTTGCTGGCGACACCATCTATCCACGCTATCTGTCAGGATTTGGCATGTCGCAAACATCGCCGTCAAAGGGTTATCTTTTTGGAGGATTAGGAAACAGATCGGGAAAGCAAGTACTTGGTAAAGAGTATTTTTACGATTTGTACCAAATAGATTTTTCTGACAAGACCATCAAAAAATTATGGTATCTGTCCGATACTCCGGCTATCAACTACACCCCGTCAAATTCAATTATTATTGACGACAACAACGACTGCTTCTATTCTCTCATCACGCTTCACGAGAAACAAAAGACTGTATTACAAACAATCAGAGGCTCGCTATCAAAACCCGAAATTCAGATTTTAGCCAACGAAATTCCGTTCGATTTTGTTGATGTCACATCGTTTGCATCGCTATACCGGTGGAATTCTGCCAATAAACTGCTGGCTCTGACATTTGAAAAGGGTGAGAAGGGCTATGTGATGAGACTATATTCGATTTTAAATCCACCTTCAGCTAAAAGCATCAACCATAGCGTATCAAAAATCAATCCCGCCGTCATAGTACTTTTGGCAGCATTTTCATCCCTATTGGTTGCATTGCTGGCTCTAAAACGCAAAAAACAAAATACCGGAATAACACAAGAACCTGTTTCAACGCCTGAACCACACAACGGAGCATCAATCAGAATATTGGGCGAGTTTGAAGCACACAACAGCAAAGGAACCGACATAACCCATCTTTTCAGTCCTACAGTCAAGGAGCTGTTTCTGCTGATGACAATGCACAAGACTCTGAATTCCAAAGGCATAACATCGTCAGCAATAGGTGAAACCCTGTGGGCCGATAAGAGTGAGGCGAGTGCACGCAACAACCGCGGTGTTAACATCAAAAAACTACGCGACATATTTGATGAGTTGGGAGCAAGCAGTGTTAAATTCGACAACAACAGTTGGAGCATCGATTTGGATCCATCGGTGGAGTGCGATTTCATAGAGGCAACAGATATATTGACGAATTACAAAAAAGACAGACATATTGATAATGAATCTATTACAAGACTCTTGAGCTATCTGCACCGCGGATTGCCTGCTCCCGACATAAAAGCCGAATGGATGGACGACTTTAAGGATAGATTTACTGCGGAAGTAGTTCTGTCTCTTGAAGATATGCTCGAAGAGAGGGTTAAAACCAACGAATCACCACTAATCATCGACCTGTGCAACACCCTTCATCTTTTCGACAGGCTCAATGAAAAGGCTCTTACAGCAAAATGTGTCGTACTCACCAACACAGGACGAAACTCGCTGGCACTTGAAACCTACGAATCGTTCTGCCGTCAATACTCGAAGAGCTACGGTGAAGATTACAAAACAACCTTTAAGCAACTGATTAAGCAGAAACTATAACCTAACATATATGTCGTTAAAAGTACTCGCATCACTCTTTTTTGCAATGATTTTCTGGGCATTCTCATTTGTCTGGACAAAAGTGGCGTTCGAATCGTTTCCGCCAATGATGCTGGTCTTCTTACGATTGACTATCAGCTCAATACTATTGATGGGCACACTGATGGCATTAAAGAAATTCCAGAAGATAGAGGCTGCACACATCAAACACTTTATGCTGCTGGCACTTTTTGAGCCGTTTCTCTATTTCATCGGTGAGAGTCACGGATTAGTTTACGTATCATCAACAATGGGAGCTGTGGTTATAGCAACAATCCCTGTTTTCTCGCCCATTGCAGGATATTTCTTTTTTGGTGAACGTCTCACCTGGACAAACCTAACAGCAATAACATTCTCATTTATAGGGGTTTTGCTTATTGTTTTCGACGGCGGCTTCACCCTGCAGGCACCTACTGCAGGATTGTTGTTGCTGTTTCTGGCTGTTTTTTCGGCAATCGGATATGCCACAGTACTAAAAAAAATACCACACACTTATAATATATTCAATGTCATTATGTATCAGAATATTATAGGTGCAATTTACTTTCTGCCGGTAGTTCTAATTTTCGACCTCCACCAGTTCGAGTTAAATACAGTAACCACCTCATCTATTCAGGCTTTGATGATGCTTTCGGTGTTTGCAAGTACATTTGCGTTTATACTCTTCACCTACGGGGTGCGCCAGGTAGGTGTGGTAAAAGCCAATATATGGGTTAACGCAATACCCATGTTTACCGCCCTCATTGCATGGATGGTGCTCGACGAAGTGCTTACACTACAAAAAACAGGCGGAATAGCTGTGGTGATTTGCGGAGTGATGCTGACCCAGATAAAACTTAAACAGCAAGAAAAATGATTGATTTGGACAAACACCATATTGAGGCAACCAAGCAGGCAAACGAAAACAGGGCTTTCCTGGATAAACTAAAGCGAAAGCCACCACGGGACCTCGACACACAAACACAGCAGCTTCATGATGAAGCATTTCAACGAATAGAGTGCTTAGAGTGCGCCAACTGCTGCAAAACCATTTCGCCTATTGTAATCGATCGCGATATCGACCGCATGGCAAAACATCTGCGCATGAAACCTTCGGAGCTGATTGACAAGTATCTCCACCTCGATACCGATGGCGATTATGTGTTCAACAGCGCACCATGTCCTTTTCTGATGCCCGACAATTATTGTATGATATACGAAGTAAGGCCACGGGCATGTCGCGAATATCCACACACCGACAGAAAACGGTTTCATCAGATATCGAAACTCACCTACAACAATACATTTGTATGCCCTGCTGTGTTGGATGTGGTTCAGAACCTGAAATTGATATACAAGTGATAACAAAAAGCAACAAAAATGCAAAAATGCCGTTATATTTGGGTATGAAAAAATTGCTAATCGCCTTAATGTTGATAACCACACTTCCGCTAACCTATGGTCAGCAAGGAGGTGAAAAGGTATATCAATTCCTCAACACACCATCGTCGGCCAGAATGGCTGCATTGGGAGGATTGCAGTCGGCACTGGGCGACAACGACATAAACCTGATATTCAACAATCCGGCCACCTTAAGCGATACGTTGAGCAACCATCTCACCTTCACCGTTGCTCCTTTTGCCGATGATATCACATCCGGATCGTTTGCCTTCGCTCATAACTTCAAAAATATAGGAACATTTGCAATTGGCTTGAAATATGCAAATTACGGCACTTTCGACCGCATGGACGAGAACGGAATTGAACTGGGCACTTTCAAAGCATCCGATTATGCATTTCTTGCAACATATTCACGCTCGTTTGGGCCAAACTGGTATGGAGCTATGAGTATAAAGCCTGTTTTGAGCCATCTGGAGAGTTATCAGTCGTTTGGTATTGCAGTAGATGCCGGTG
>JBDHYT010000159.1:0-6548 GCA_039811485.1 Marinilabiliaceae bacterium
AGAATCTAAGCTAAACGAGATGATGAGTGCAGCAAGCAAAAGCGTGGAGTCGGTAAGATTGATAACCGATAAGATAAACATTATCAACGACATTGCAGCACAGACCAACATTTTGGCACTCAATGCAGCAGTGGAGTCGGCAAATGCGGGCGAAATGGGACGCGGCTTCGCGGTGGTGGCTGCCGAGGTGAGAAAACTGGCAGAGAGAAGCAAAGCCGCCGCATCAGAGATAATGGAGCTATCGCAACAGACACTTACGATGACCGAAACCGCAGGATTGCTGATGCACGAGATGCTGCCCGGAATAGAGAAAACGGCAGGAATGGTAAAGGAGATTTCGGCATCGAGCAGGGAGCAAAATACAGCTACATCGCAGATTAACACTGCAATACAACAACTCGACCATGTAACACAGGAGAATGCGTCGGCATCGGAAGAGTTGGCCAACTCATCGACAGATCTGGCAGCCCAAGCTGAGCAACTGATAAACGTTATTAACTATTTTAAAAATTAAGTTGTAGATTAGCAGTTCGTAATAAAAACAACTGAATATGAACCCAATTTTCAGAAAATTGGTAGCCATTGAGCCTGTAAGCCTAATTCCATCGGCTGAGGAGAAGCTACACTACTTTGCCAATAACGTAGTGATGTACAACAACATACCGGCAAACGACGATGAAATAGTATCTCGAATAGGTGATGCCGATGCGGTTTTGCTGAGTTATACCACCCAGTTGAGGGAGAGTGCCATATCGCGCTGTCCCAACATAAAATATATTGGCATGTGCAACTCGCTATATTCACCCGAGAGTGCCAATGTGGACATACTCTATGCCAACAAAAGGAGGATTACTGTAACCGGAATCCGCGACTATGGCGACGAAGGAGTGGTGGAGTATGTGATTAGCGAACTTGTGCGCTGCCTCCATGGTTTTGGCTCAAACCCCGACGGCACGCCTGCCACTCCCTGGAATGGAATAGCCGAAGAGATAACAGGAATGAAATGCGGCATTGTAGGACTTGGCAAATCGGGAGGTATGATTGCCGATGCACTTAAGTTCTTTGGTGCCGGGGTGAGTTATTTCTCGCGTACCCGCAAACCCGACCAGGAGGAAAAAGGCTACACATATATGCCATTGGATGAGCTACTTGCAAATAACGAAGCCATATTCTGCTGCCTGAACCGAAACACAGTACTACTCTACGAAAAAGAGTTCGAACAATTAGGCAACAAAAAGATACTCTTCAACACCGGACTGTCGCCCGCCTGGGATGAAGAACCATTCCGCAGATGGCTGGAAAACGACAACCGCTGCTACTGCGACACTCTGCCGGCTCTGGGATGGAGCGACCTTGCAAACCACCGCAACGTAAGAGTGATGGACGCCTCCACAGGCAGAACACGTCAGGCATTCGACCGATTGAGCGAAAAGGTATTGAAAAACATCGAAAATTATGCTTCGCAGAAAAAACAGGGAAAAGGGGGTGGATAAAAAGTTATTCACCCTCATATTTTTACAAAGAACTTCAACTTATACATCAACCTTAGAATAAAAAAGAGAATCAGGAAATTTCCCAAGGTCAACAAAGCTCCATAATAATCGCCTGCATACTGCTCCAATCCAAATATTAACGAATGAACCACTCCTCTAAAATTGACAACCTCTGCCAGCACATAAGCTGTTATTGAGTTCATACCGTATATCTTAAGCCAGTTTAATCCACTTGACCAACCTTTGTAATCAACAACATAATAAAACAGAGCCATCAGAATAAAGCACCAACCGCCCGACCACAACGTCATGCTGGCCGACCATATTTTCTTTATTACCGGAGTTTGAAAACTTAACAACCACCCGCCAAGCAACAGTGCTAAACCAATAAAGAACAGATACTTACTGTTTTTAAGTTTATCTTTGCCCTCTTTCATTATCTGCCCGGCAAAAGCACCAAGCATGGTGGTAACAATAAATGTCATACTGCTTAGAATCCAGGTATAGTTGTAAAAATCAGAAAAATGCCAGTTACCCGCCTCATCGTACCACACACCATCGCGGAACCGCCCCAACACAATGCGGTCAATCTTTTCGGCAATATTTCCTGCGGGTGTAAAGTCGCCAAGAAATGTTATCAGTGCCCAAAAACCAACCAACAGGATGACGGTGGCTCCAATCTGCCATCTCCTTGAGAAATTCAGCAATATAAGGGCTGAAAACAGATAACCTACCGCAATTGCCTGAAGAGTATTGGTATAGACACGAACAGCAAGTACATTCAGATTCAGTAAGTTACCCTGAACCACCATGCCCAAAACAAACAAGATGACAAACCGCTTTGCAATACGCTTATATACAATACTTTTATATGATTCACCTATATACCTCGCCAAAGAAAAGGGCATTGCAGCACCTACCATAAACAAGAATAGAGGCATCACCATATCCCATGGTGCAAATCCTTCCCAGTCCACATGAGTGAACTGCTTAATAAAGAATGAATTAACACTGCCATCACCCCACCGACCGGCAAAAGCCATAAATACAGGTTGGAAAAAAGTGAGCATAAACAGATCAAGCCCACGAAGAATATCTAACGATTGGAGTCTTTTGCCGACGGTAGATTGAGACATAATTTTTGGTTTTTTTCAAATATAAAAAAATATTTATCTCCATACTCACTAATAATGAATATGGAGATGAATAAATGAGAGATCAGAACCAGCCTATGTGATTCGATTTTAAAGATTTTGTAGAGCCAATAATGAGTCCCTATTAGTTAAAACCACAACCGTTAGGCAATCTTCAGTTTATCAACGGATTACCTGAAATCTCAATAGCTGGAATAGGAAAAACATTTATTTGTCCAGGCTTAGGATCGCCCTTAAGATTTGAATAATACCCCCGAGCTCTCCATCTCAGGTTATCAATAAAGTTCTTCTCTTCGCCGCATAGCTCTACTGCTCTTTCGTGCATTACACCAACAATCGCCTCATCTTTGGAAGCAAAACTGACAGCAGGCATATTTACGCTTGGTCGCGATCTGACTTCATTAACATATTTAGCGGCATTTGAAGGATTATTCAATTCGGCCTCACATTCAGCCAGCATCAATAAAACATCGGCATATCTTATTACCCTCTGGTTGATACCACTTGGATGATATCCAGAATTCACCCAGTCATAAATACCATACTTTTTTAAAAATCTCTTTTTTACAACCCCATGACGATTAGATGTTGCAATATTCATTTCATCCGCCGTTAAAATTTTACCACCTTGCGGTGATTTATCCAAAATCTTATCACCCTCTTCCCAAAAGGTAAATTTGTATCTTGGATCCGAATTAGGGAACTGTTCGAGCGCATAATTTGAAGGTATTACGTTTCCCCATGTAATACCATATTCCTGATTTCTAATTGTTGATAAGGCAGAAGAAACACCTTCTCCATTTCCACCCCAATTAAAATCATTATCACCTTTGTCTATAAATACAACCTCAAAAATTGATTCTTCGTTAAATTCATGACCAAGGGTAATCGTATTACCAAAATCATCTTTTACGTCACCATCAAAATTCCATTCATAATTGTCAACCAATGAGTATTTACCATAAATATTCATTAGTGCTTCTTTAGCTTTATTATACTCACCTTTCTGCATTAGCACTTTTCCTAATTGTGCATAGGCAGCACCCTTGGTTACCCGTCCTCTGTCGGCCGAAGTATATGACTCGGGAAGTTTCTGAATAGCATAATTCAAATCCTTCTCAATTAATGCATAGATATCATTTTTGGATGTCAATCCCCTATAATCTTTGGCAGAAGAGATTGGCTCAGTATAAACCGGAACACTCTCCCATAACGATACTAATTCGAAATAGGCCCAGGCTCTTAGAAACATAGCCTCTCCAATAATCCGATCGCGGAGTCCGGTATTATCTTCAATCTCTACACCTTTGACTATTACCAGGTTTGCCCTATTAATCAGCTGGTATAATCCTGTCCAGAAAGCTGTCATTACCGAGTTTGCGCTCGACGGAGAAGGTTCTTTCAATAACTCTGCGCGTGGAGCCTCTAATTGCGGCCCGCCTGCAGCACACTCTGCTCCGCGCATGTCGTGTACATAAAACCACTCCCTGCCAACAAGTTTTCCTGCTCGCAATGTTGAATAGACCGAATTAACCCCTTTTTCTAACTCACCTATATTTTTAAAATAGCTTTCAACAGTAGGGTTGTTATTATCCAAAACGTCCAACCTGTCATCGCAGCCTATAAAGCCCAACAGCGGCATCAACATTAATAAGATGCCAATATATTTTTTATTCATGATAACTACTCTTTAAAAGATTACTACTAATCAAAATCCTACCTGAACGCCAACCTGGAATGCTTTCGGCTGGGGGTAAACTGCATAATCGATACCGTTGGTCAATGACGAGTTTGGCGTTCTATTTCCCACTTCCGGATCATAACCGCTATACTTAGTCAAGGTAAACAGATTTTGTGCAGAGACATAAGCTCTGAAACTTTTCACAAAACCACCTGTTAGCATATTGAGATTTTCTATAGGAATTGTATAACCAACAACAAGGTTTTTCAATCTCAAATAAGATCCGTCTTCAATGAATCTGTTAGAAGTACGTGCATTTCCATTAGGATCCGATGATATTGCCCTGGGAATATTGGTATTAGTATTAGTCGGTGTCCAGGCATTTAACACATTGGTGCCGGCATTAAAAAAGCGTATCATACCTTCGGTTATAACCTTTGTGGCATTATAAATCTTATTACCCTGCACACCCTGGAAGAAGGCACTAAAATCAAAATTCTTATAGTTAAAGCCCATGTCAAAACCGTAAGAAAACTTAGGCATAAAACTTCCTAAAAATTTCCTGTCGTTAAGATCAATCACATTGTTGTTATCCATATTGGCAAACTTAATATCGCCCGGTGCTGTACTGGCAGTTTGCAAAGGACTGTTGTTTACCTCATTAACATTCTGGAAAATACCCAACATCTGCCAACCATAAAAAGATTGTATTGGCTGACCAACAACAGTATTTGTCAGGCTATATCCTCCAAAATCAGGATTATCACCGGCTTCAATTTTATCAACTCCATCAGCCAGGCGGGTAACCTTGTTCTTTACAGCACTAATATTTGCGTTAATGTGCCATTTAAACTCACCCACAAAATCCTGATAACCTGCCTGAATTTCAAATCCTTTGTTTTCCATTGCTCCGGCATTCTGAGCAACGGTACTGCTCAGGTATCCCATTGAAGGAGGAAGTGGTACTTCAAGTATCAAATTATCCGTCTCTCTTTCGAAATAATCAAAAGATAATGACACCTTATCTCTTAAAAAACCAAAATCCATACCGATATTTAACTGGGTTGTTTTTTCCCATTCCAGATCTTTATTACCCAACCGTTGGATTGAAGATGCTAAACCAGAAGACATACTGTTGTTAAATGGATAGAGGGCACTATTGGAGTTAACTGAAACCAACCAAGGTGTATTACCAAGCACTACACCATTTAAACCTGTGGCTCCCCATCCTCCTCTCAGTTTAAGTTGGCTAAACAGATCCTGATTTTTCATAAATTCCTCACGATCAATCCTCCATCCTGCAGAAACAGAAGGAAATGTTTGCCATTTATTGCCGGGTGCCCATACCGAAAGACCGTCTCTTCGGAAAGTAGCTCCTAACATATACTTACCATTATAGTCGTAACTAAAACGCCCTATATACGAAATCAAACTGTTTTCCCCTTCTAAAGTCTGGACATAAATATTTTTCGCATTGTTAAGGGTTTTTAATTCGTTTGATTCCTGCTGACCATTGGCGTTTTCGATTTTTGTATTTTCTGTTTGGAATTCGTAAACCGCAGTGGCATTTATATGATGTCCATCAAAAGTCTCATCAAAAGTCAGTTGCTGAGTAAACAGTTTGGACGTTGAAATATACCGGTTGTTAGTTATTGTAGCCACCGAAGCTGATGATCCTGCAATATTTCCACCGTCATTAAAAATAGGTTGAAATCTGTAATTTAATCCATTCAAATAATCAACACCAAAAACAGATCTAAACGTTAACCAATCTGTAAATTTCAAATCAGCATGAGCGGTTCCCAAAACTTTAACCGAATTCTCCTTTGCCGGATATTTGAGTTTTGCATCTTCTACAGGGTTGGTTGGGTCACCTCCATCCAAAGCACTGTTTACACCTCTAAAGCCACCTAAAGTAGTAGGGTCATAAACGGGTATATGCGGCATCATTCTGATAACATTTACCAGGTTGGTTCTGGCACCAGTTACATCATCGTTTACCACATAATCTCTGTCGCCTGTTGAAAGATATAACTCCTGTCCAAATGTCAGAAATTCAGCTACTGTATGTTCTGAATTTATCCTGAAATTATATCTTTTATACTCAGCAGTTGGTATTGTTCCTTGCTGATCGAAATATCCAAACGATGTATTAAACGATGAAATATTGTTTCCACCATTAATACTTATGTTATGAGAGGTCATTGGACCGGTGCGGAA
>JBDHYT010000160.1:0-6437 GCA_039811485.1 Marinilabiliaceae bacterium
CCGTGAGCCAAGTCTTGGACCGGTTTTCGGCATGAAAGGCGGAGCAACCGGCGGTGGTCATTCTCAGGTTATACCAATGGAGGATATCAACCTGCACTTCACCGGCGACTTCAGTGCAATAGAAAAGGCCAACAACCTACTGGCAGCACTGATTGACAACAACATACAAAGCACCACCCACTCCCTTAACATCGATCCCCGCACTGTTCACTGGAAGAGGGTGATGGATATGAACGACCGTTCGCTTCGCCACATTATTGTCGGGCTTGGAGGCACATCGTCCGGTATTCCGCGCGAAACAGGCTTCAACATCACTGCTGCCTCCGAGATAATGGCAATTCTCTGTCTTGCAGAAGATTTCCACGACCTGAAAGATAGAATCGGCCGTATATTTATTGGTTTCACCTTTGACAAGAAACCTGTATATGCCCGCGACTTAAAAGCCGAAGGAGCTATGGCAGTGATACTTAAAGATGCCATCAAGCCCAATCTGGTTCAAACAATCGAAGGAAATCCTGCAATAATCCATGGCGGTCCGTTTGCCAACATCGCACAGGGAACCAACTCGGTGCTTGCCACCAAAATGGGCCTTTCGCTATCGGATTATGTGGTTACCGAGGCAGGTTTCGGCTTCGACCTTGGAGCTGAGAAATTCCTCGACATCAAGTGCGTTTCGGCCGGCATCAAACCTCAGGCAGCAGTGCTTGTGGCAACAGTCCGTGCCCTTAAATACCATGGCGAGGTGTCGGTTGCCGACCTGTCAAAACCAAACGCAGAGGCAGTTCGTGAAGGACTCGTTAACCTCGAGAAGCATGTGGAAAACATGCTGAAATTCAACATCTGCCCGGTGGTAGCCATTAACCGTTTCCACACCGATACCCAGGAAGAGCTCGACGTAATCATAAACCGTTGCAAAGAGATAGGCGTACCTGTGGCTGTGGCCGAAGTATGGGCCAAAGGCGGCGAAGGCGGCGAAGAGCTGGCACGAATAGTGGCCAGGGTAGTTGACGAATGTACAAGCAACTACAAGCCTCTTTACGACTGGCAGTGGTCAATAGAAAAGAAGATTGCAACCATCGCACACGAAATATATGGTGCTGAGGCAATCGACTATACACCACAGGCAAAAAAAGACCTCAAAACCATCGAAGCACTTGGTTTGGCAGGATTACCCGTATGTATTGCAAAAACCCAGAAATCGCTTTCTGACAATCCCAAACTGCTGGGACGACCAAAGAATTTTGTAGTTACGGTTAGGGAGATTGAGATTGCAGCAGGTGCAGGATTTGTGGTGCCAATCACAGGCGATATAATGCGGATGCCGGGTTTACCGGCTATTCCGGCCGCCGAAGGAATGGATATCGATGACGATGGAACAATCCATGGATTGTTCTGATTAAAGAGAAAACCAAAAACATATAGTATATCCCGTCGATTATTGGAGAGACCGAAATCGACGGGATTATTTTTTTCAACCTGCATAAAAAAACTCGTTATTGCGAGGGGCTGAGAATTTCTTCTTAAACCTATGGGCCACAATATGATATTTCAGACCACCGAAACTGCGGGCATCACGCGGACATACATAAATACACCTGCCGCATGAAATGCAGATATCCTTGCGAGTCTTCCTCGGAGTTGCCTCATCAATGGCACCTACGGGGCAATTAGCGACACAAATGCCACATCTATTGCATTTTCTGTTTCCTGACGGATAGAGTGGAATAACCTTGCGTGGTTTATATGGTCGTTTACCATTAACTGCCACATCTGCAAACGAAACATCCTCAAACGATAACCCATCAATTATGGATGCTGCCTTGGCCCCAAACTCGTTTGCCTGCTGCCTGTCGGCAATATCGGGCCGACTTTGACCAAGAAATGGGAAAATAGAGTGTTGGGCAACAAATGCACCGGCTGCAACCACTTTAAAACCACCGCCGGTAACAATATCACGAAGCTCAAGCAGAGCATCATCGTAATGACGGTTTCCATAAACGCACACTATAACCGCAGGTGTGTTGCTGCCTTTTATTTTCAGTAACTGTTCGGCTGCAACTGCCGGTATCCGGCCTGCATAGACAGGCATTCCAAAAACAACAACATCAGTGCCGTCAAATATCAGAGTCCCTTCAACTCCCTTGTTGATATTATGATATTCAACTTCGTCAATATCAAAACCTTCACTTATATATTTCAGTACCTTGTAGGTAGTTCCTGTGGCACTGAAACAGACAAGGTTCAATTTGCTCATTTTCATTTACTAAAAACAATAATTATTCGGCTTAAGCGAGTGAATCAATTAATAACCTACAAAATCACCAAATTTCATACCTTTTGGCAAGTTCGCCAAAGGAAAATTTTGAAACTTAAATAATTTAAAAAGCACAAAGGTACTAATTTGATTACTTCATAATCCTATTTTATGCACTGAGCAATCAGTTTTTCGAGATACATGACGGCTTCCGGCGATTCGGACGATGGTGCCCACGGAGCAAAGCCCTTGTCGTCGGTGGGGTTATACGGGCCATCCTTCACCTCAAACACCACGCTACCCGGCACAAGCGAAATGATGGTATGCCATTCGTGGGGCAGCAGCTCTATCCCTCTCTGGTTTCCTGAAGAATCGAGCACAGCATGGTTCACAATATTTCCTTCGTCATCAAAGACAATCACGAGCATTTTACCGGTGAGGATGATAAACATCTCCCGTTTGGCAGGCGAAAAATGGCGGTGAGGCTGTACATAACTGCCAGGTTCAATGGCGTTCAGCATACGCTGAAGAGTATCGGCATCCTCCTTATGAAAATTATAGTTCTTGCGCTGCCGGCTGTTGCACTGCGCCTCTTTACTTAGAGATGCCAGCAAAACACTATCTATTATCTGCATAAAAATCAGGTTTCAATTTTCAGACAATTTACAAAAAAAGATAATAAGAGACCTGATTTAATAAATTGGAAGAGGTTGTGTATCATTCCTGGTACACAACCTCTTCACCCTTAACTAAACCATTACAGTCAACAAAACTCCGGAGTTAATACTTTAAGCCACTGCTCAACCCTGCTTTCGGTTTGATCCGGTTCGTTATCTTCATCAAGTGGCAAGCCCAAAAACTGGTTACCAACAACACCTCGCGAATCGCTATATTCATATCCATCAACGGAGACCTTTCCGGAGAGCCTGCAATTTTTGTCTTTTATTGCTTCGTAGATTGTGCCTATGCCATCCACAAAAGTATCGCCATAGGAGTAACCATCGCCAAGACCAAAAATGGCAACAGTTTTACCATCAAGATTGGCGCGTTTCAGCACCGGCAGAAATGCCTCCCAGTCATCCTGAATATCGCCAAAATTCCAGGTTGATGCACCAAGAATGAGATTTGATGCATCTTCGAGTGAGTTTTGAGATGCTTTGGCCACATCAAAAGGATATTAACCTTGAAATCACTTTCAAGCTTCTCTTTTATTTTAAAGGCAACCGACTCTGTGCTTCCGGTATTGCTGCCGTAAATTATTGTAACTGACTTCATAACAACAGAATAATAAATCATTTTGAAAAATATTGAAATAGAGTTTTAACTATCTCTATATGTTCACAATCAACATCAAAAAACGATTTTGGTTCGATGATTTCCTGAAAAAAGATGCTGTAAAACACAAATTGTCTATTTAAAAAATGGTTAGCTTTGCAACGCATTTGGTTCGTACCCGGCATCCGCCGCACGCGATTAAAAGGGAATGCCGTGAAAGTCGGCAACAGTCCCGCTGCTGTGAACTCTATAAAACGTTCAGGAAAATCTCAGCCACTGTTTTTAATTAAACGGGAAGGCATCCTGAGACGAGAGTAAGTCAGAAGACCTGCCAATGATAAATTGTTAAAAAGCTTTCGGGGATAGAAGCTGATAACGCTGCAATCATTGTTTATTTCTGATGAATTTGCAACAGGCATCATTTCACCCTGAAACAAAACAACTTAAAAGGGATGAAACGACTTATTGCGCTTTTGGTTATTTTTGTTTCAATACACATTTCGGCAACTGAGCCGCCCAAGGTCAAACTTTGGGGAACAGTATGTGATGCCGGCGGCACTCCGCTCGAAAATGTGGTGGTATGCATATCAGGTACAACAACCGGCACAGTATCTTCTGCCAAGGGCAACTATCAGCTAAACCTGCCTCCGGGCAAATACAATATCGCAGCTGTATCGCTGGGTTACATAACTTTTGAAAAGGAGGTTATCCTTAACAGTTCAACCAGACTGAACATTATACTTCAGCCATCCAATACCGAAATAGATCAGGTGGATGTGCTTGCCAAAAGCAAATCACAGATCATAAGGGAGTCAGCTTTGTCGGTAAATGCACTCGACCTGAAGCAAACGGTCAGCACCACAAATAATCTGGCTGCAATTGTAGGACAGACCAATGGAATAAACATCCGCACCAACGGTGGCGAAGGAGCCGATTTCGACCTGTCGGTAAACGGACTTGCGGGCAACTCGGTGCGCTATTTTATCGATGGCCGGCCAATGGCATCACTCGGTAACGGCACCAGTCTGGCAAACCTCCCTGTGAGCACCATCGACCGTGTAGAGATATACAAGGGAGTGGTGCCTGTAAACCTTGGTGCCGATGCTCTTGGAGGCGCAATAAATGTGGTGACTAAAAAAGAGTGTAAAAACTTTATTGATGCCTCGTACAGCATCGGCTCGTTTAACACACACCGTGCCGATGTTAACGGACAGTTTCTGACAGGGGAAAACGGCCTGGTAATACGTCCGTCGTTTGCATTCAACCACTCCGACAACGACTATATGATGCACAATATCGAGGTGTGGAACAGTGCTACAAAAGAGTTCGAGAACCGCTCGCTAAGACGTTTTCACGACAAATACACTTCATACTTAGGCCGTATTGAAGCCGGTGTTACAAACCGAAAGTGGGCTGATGAATTTTTGGTGACGGTAAATGCCACCCAGGCTGATAAACAGCTGCAGACTGGCTCAATTCAGAGCGTGGTTTACGGCAATGCCACCAGAAAAAGCGATTCCCAATCGGCAGGATTTATCTACAAAAAGAACAATTTGATAATTAATGGTTTATCGGCAGATATTTACTACACCCACACAGAGGACAAAAGAGTTGTGGCTGACACAGTATTCAGGAAATACCGCTGGGACGGCAGCTATATTGAAAGCTCGAGGAACGAAATTACCGGTCGAGGCAAATCGTTGCGCACAACACGCCGTCCGCTTGATGCTGCAGGAGCTACCTTTACCCAGCGAATCAACCCGGCCAACTCACTGGTGCTCAACTACTCGCTCAACAGTGTAAAGAACAAACTGACAGACAGTTACGACAGCGACTTTGAGCCGTCTGATGACAAATTTTCAAAACACATTGCAGGTCTTTCCTATAACTCAGAGTGGTTTGACGGCCGACTGAATGCAATGGTATTCACAAAATATTACCACAGCCGGCTTTCAGTTAAGCAAAACGAACTCTATTGGATTACCGGTTCCGATGAACAGAAAGGAACATCCACCACAAACAACTACGGCGGCGGTGCCGGCCTGAGATATAAAATAACTGAAGCATTTTCGGCAAAAGCATCTATGGAGCACAGCGTCAGGCTGCCGCTGGCACGCGAGTTTTTGGGGAACGGCACAACCATATATCCCAACTTCAAGCTTAAGCCCGAAAGCAGCAACAACATAAATGCGGGAGTATTCGGAACATTTGTAATATCGGCACAAAACAGGTTTAACTACGAAATAAACGGTTTTATCCGCGACGTGGACGATTATATTCGTCTGAAAGTATCCGAATCGGATGGGATGAGCCAGTATCAGAATGTTAACAGCGTGAATGTGAAAGGTGTTGAAGCCGAACTGAAATACACATTTAACAACACGCTTGATATTGCAACCAATTTCAGTTACCTGCACGAGCTGAGCAAAACCAGATTTCAGGATAACGGCAAGCCCGACATAACCTACAACAACAGGATGCCCAACCGGCCATGGCTGTTTGCCAATATGAATGCAGCATATTCGTTCCACAATGTTTTTGGCGGTGAGGCTAACCGGTTGATGCTGATGTGCGACCTGCGTTATGTCCACTGGTTTTATCTAACCTGGGAAGGATACGGCGCACTGAAAAGCAAATCGACAATTCCAACACAGTTTGTGACCAACGCAGCAATATCATACCGCTGGAAGAGGGATACCTACTCCCTTACTGTAAGCAGCAGCAATATTTTCGACCGGATAGTTTATGACAACTATATGCTTCAGAAGCCGGGAAGATCTATAGATATAAAATTCAGGATATTAATCAACAATTTATAAAACGAGGAAAAATGAAAACAACCATCAGACTAACATGGGCTTTGCTTTTTGCATTTATCGGATTCGGCATAACAGCCTGTGACAGCAAA
>JBDHYT010000161.1:0-6404 GCA_039811485.1 Marinilabiliaceae bacterium
TCGAACCCGCGACCCCCTGCGTGACAGGCAGGTATTCTAACCAACTGAACTACCACACCAATATTTTTATCGCTTTTTTTGGCGTAGGCAACTTGTCAAAACCTTGTCTGATCAAGGGGAGGCGAACCCTTTGGTTTCCTTGTGTCCCTTTGTTTTAATGACGATGCAAAGATAGTGCTCTTTTTGTTATCTGCAATAGGTATAAGAGATTTTTTTGATAATATTTTTCAATATAATTCCGTATTGTCTATATGAATATTGTTTATCAGTAGGTTATAATTGAAAAAAAAATTTCATAGATTGTCTGTTTTTCTAACTTGGGGTAGGGATATAAAAAAAGGAGCATCACTGCTCCTTTTTTTGTGGTTATTTAGTTAATGTAACTGTCGATTTTCTTTAACAGATTGTCGATGGTTACAATTTCGAGGAAGCTTGTGCCACCGCCGATACCGAAGCTGCCGCCAATGTAGGCTATCAGGTCGGAACCTTCAACGTCACCCTTCTTCATAATCTTCTCAATTGTCTTCTTGATAATTTCAGATTTCGATTTGCCTTCTTCCATCATCTTTGGGAACACACCATAAGAGAGTGCAAGCTCGCGACCAACACGTGGTGAGTAGCTAAGAGCATATACAGGTACCGAACCTCTGAATGCGGCAAGATAACGAGCCGTTTTTCCGGTGAAGCTGTCGGTAAGAACAGCTTTAATCTGAAGATCTTTTGATGCTTTAGCGGCTGTCTCGGCAAGGTATGCAGTGATGTCGTCCTTGATAAATGGAACAGGAATATCGTTTCTGCTATCTTTGGCTGCTTCAACCTCTTTGGCAATCTTTGTCATGGTCTGAACAGCCTCTTTCGGGTACATACCGTTGGCTGTCTCACCGCTAAGCATGATTGCGTCGGTGCGGTAGTAAATAGCGTTTGCAACGTCGGTTACCTCAGCACGTGTAGGACGTGGGTTTTTGATCATTGTGTGAAGCATCTGAGTGGCTACGATAACCGGCTTCTTAGCCTCAACACATTTTCTGATCATGGTGCGCTGAATCAATGGAATCTTCTCTTGTGGAACTTCGATACCAAGGTCGCCGCGGGCAATCATAACACCATATACAACCTCTAAAATCTCATCAAGATTTTCAACACCTTCCTGGTTCTCAATCTTGGCAATAATCTTTATTGGGCTGTTGTGGGCGTCGAGGATTTCCTGAATCTCCATTACATCCTGCTTGTTGCGCACAAATGAGTGGGCAATAAAGTCGAGGTCGTTCTCGATGGCCCAGTGGATAAATCCTTTATCTTTTTCGGTAAGTGAGGGCAGGTTGATGCGAACGCCTGGAACGTTTACACTCTTACGGCTCCCCACTGTTCCGCTGTTGTCGATATTACATACAAGGTGATCGGCATGTTTCTCAAGAACAGTCATCGAAATCTCACCATCATCGATAAGGATCTGGTTTCCTACCGACAGGTCTGAAACAAAACCTTCGTATGAAACACAAATGCACTTGTTGGTTGACATGGTACTTGGGTCACCTTTGAAGATAATCTTATCTCCGGCAGTAAGTTCGATAGGATTCTCACATTTGGTGGTTCTGATTTCAGGACCTTTGGTGTCAACAAGTGTTGCAATCTTATCAGAAACAGCTCTTGTGTTTTTGATGATTCTGCCAATTCCTTCAAAATCCATGTGAGCTGTGTTGCAACGCACTACGTTCATGCCGGCTTTGTAAAGACCTCTGATGAACTCCTCGTCGCATCTCAAATCTGAAACTGTGGCAACGATTTTTGTTAGTTTCTTCATTCCTTTGTTTTGTTTAATTTTAATTCTCTAATATCAGTTCAGACCCCTTTCCCTTGGAAATCTGTGTTACTCTTTGTGGTTTCCTACCAGTGCCTCTACTGCAAGACGGTAGGAGTCGAGCCCAAAACCTGCAATGGTTCCCATGCATGAAGCAGCAATCATAGAATGATGCCTTATCTGTTCGCGCTTGTGTATATTGCTGATGTGAACCTCTATAACCGGCGTGGTTACTGCCGATATGGCATCAGCCATAGCCAATGAGGTGTGGGTGTAGGCACCTGCATTCAATACTATACCATCAACACTAAATCCGTGTGAGTGAATAATATCTATCAACTCTCCTTCGTGATTGGACTGCATATAGGTAAACGAAACCTGAGGGTACATCATCTGCAACTGCGCAAAGTAATCCTCAAAACTTCTTGAACCGTAAATGCTCTTCTCCCTTACTCCTAATAAGTTGAGATTGGGACCATTAATTACAAGGAGATTCATGGCATAATAAAATCAGATTTGTATCATTGTTTTATTGATGGGCACAAATTTAACACTCTTAGGGGTAAAAAAAAAGGCTAAGAATGATAATGTTACTAAAAAATATCTATTATCATAAAAATTTCCTTACATAAAGTTGATAAATTGATATGTACTATTTAACTTTACTCTATAATATTGAAAAGGGAATCATAAACAAAATTTTGAATTATGAATTGGGAAACCGAAATTGAAAGTTTTAAGGAGTACTTGAAACTTGAAAAGAATTTAACAACAAATTCCATTCATGCTTATGAAACAGATCTGAAGAAGCTTGTTTCTTTTCTTGACGACCACAACTACAAAGTAGGTCCAGAAGGAATTAAGCTCTCTCATCTCAAAGAGCTGATGGAGTGGGTGACAGAAAAGGGTATTAGTCCACGTACTCAGGCCAGAATCATTAGCGGCATCAAATCTTTTTATAAGTTTCTGATGATTGAAGAGAAGGTTGACCGCGACCCAACGGCATTGCTTACAACACCAAAGATTGGACGTAAACTGCCACAAATACTTTCGGTTGAGGAGATTGATGCAATCATTAACTCGATTGACACCAGCAAGGCCGAAGGACAGCGTAACAAGGCAATTCTCGAAACACTGTACAGTTGCGGACTTCGTGTTACTGAGCTAATCGACCTGAAAATCTCAAATCTATTCTTTGAGAATGGAAATATCCGCATCATCGGAAAAAATAATCGCGAGCGTACGGTGCCTATCAGCACTAAGGCAATCAAGGAGATAAACCTATACCTGAGCGAGTATCGCCGTACTTTGAAAATAAATAAGGCTGATGAAGATATTCTGTTCCTCAACCGTCGTGGGCGCAAACTGTCGCGGGTAATGATTTTCACAATCATTAAAAACATCACCAAAAAGGCAGGTATCAAAAAGAGTATCAGTCCCCACACATTCCGCCACTCCTTTGCCACCCATCTGCTCAAGGGAGGTGCCAACCTCCGCGATATTCAGGAGATGCTGGGACATACATCAATCATAACAACCGAAATTTATACACATATTGATGATGAATATCTGAAGGAGACAATATCAACTTACCACCCCAGAGCAAAGGAGTGAGTTGATTAACTTATTTATTATGAATAGTCATGTCGGTTAGGCATGACTATTTTTATTATATATTCTATTGTTCGGCAATCCACTTTTTTGTCTGTTTGATTAAAATAAATTAAACTTTCTTTTCATTTTTAAACAATACCTTATTATCTTTATCGTAGATTAAATCTTCGATATACCTATGAAAACGCCCGACCTGAGTAGTTATGGCATATCTTCGCCAACCATTATCCACTATAATCCGTCATATCAGAAGCTGTTTCTGCATGAGACTTCAGCATCGCAACAGAGCCTTGAAGGCTGCCAAATTACATCCTTTGGTGCAGTAGCCGTAAGCACCGGAAAATATACCGGGCGGGCACCAAAAGACAGATATGTTGTGCGCGATTCGGTAACTAATGATACTATTTGGTGGGATGAGGTTGTTAATAAGCCTGTTGGGCAAGATGTGTGGGAACACTGTCATCGGTTGGTGGCCGATAGCCTCAATAGGGCAGACCATCTATTTGTTGTTGATGCCTATTGCGGGGTGAATGAGGATTCGCGATTGAAGGTCCGCTTTATTACCGAGGTAGCCTGGCAGGCTCATTTTGTAACCAATATGTTTGTTCGCCCCGCAGTTGGTGAACTGTGCGATTTTGGGACACCCGATTTTGTAGTTCTTAACGCCTCGTCGGTAACCAACCACAGATGGAAGGAGCAACAACTCAACTCAGAGGTTTTTGTAATGTTCAACCTCACCGAGCGTATGCAAATCATAGGTGGCACGTGGTATGGTGGCGAGATGAAAAAGGGTATCTTTTCGATGATGAACTACTACCTTCCACTGAAGGGAATCCCCTCAATGCACTGCTCTGCCAATGTGGGTGAGGATGGAGACGTGGCTCTCTTTTTTGGTTTGTCGGGTACAGGCAAGACTACCCTGTCGGCCGATCCGAAGAGATATTTGATTGGCGACGATGAACATGGTTGGGACGAAAGGGGTGTGTTTAACTTTGAAGGTGGTTCCTATGCCAAAACCTTCAGACTTAGTGCCGAACATGAGCCTGATATATGGAGGGCAATCAGGCGTGACGCCCTTCTCGAAAATGTGGCTGTGGATAAAAATGGAGATGTAGATTTTAACGATGCCTCAATAACCGAAAATGGCAGGGTGTCGTATCCTATCTATTTCATCAATAAAATTGTGTTGCCATCGCGTGCCGGCCATCCCGACACCATAATCTATCTTTCGGCCGATGCCTTCGGGGTACTTCCGCCGGTGTCCTATCTTAATGGTTATCAGGCTAAATACTATTTCCTGTGTGGTTATACTGCCAAAGTTGCCGGCACCGAGAATGGCATTGTGGAGCCGAAACCATCTTTTTCGCCTGCCTTTGGAGAGGCATTTCTCTCTTTGCATCCGCTGGTATATGCCAATCTGCTTGCTCAGAAAATCGAACGCCACGGTACCAGGGTATATTTAGTCAATACGGGGTGGAATGGCCGCGGACATCGTATATCGCTGAAAGATACACGAATGATTATTGATTCCATACTCGACGGAAGCATCGATAGAACAATCAAAATGAGGCTGCCAATAATGAATCTTGACTTTCCGACATCGATAGAAGGTATTGATCCTCAGGTACTCGACCCCCGTAACTCTTATGATGACAAAGGTGAGTGGGAGAGGAGGGCAGCAACTCTTGCCGGCAGGTTTGTCCATTATTTTGATAGATATTCAGGGTTGGATCAATGGATGGAGTTGAGGGCACACGGCCCGTCGGTATAATCTATTTCCTGCGTTTTGTGGAAAGCAAATCCTGGATGGTTTGGTCGATTGTGGGAAACTCAAACGGGAAATGACTCTCCTTGAGCCTTTTGGGTGTTACCTTTTGTCCGTCGGTAAGTATCGATGCTGCATTGCCATATATTAGCCGCAACAGAAAGCCGGGAATGGCAAAGAGATTTGGCCGGTGAAGTACTTTTGATACTTTTTGGGCAAACTCCCTGTTCGATACCATTTGTGGTGCTACAATATTGTATATCCCTTTGCAGTTTTTGTTCTTCAGAAAATACCACAGCACACTTAGCAGATCGTTGATGTGAATAAATGGAATACACTGGTATCCGTCGCCAATGCGTCCGCCTACACCTATTCTGAACGGTGTAACCATTTGTGGAAATGCACCTCCTTCGCGATCCATCACAACGCCAAGCCGGCCAATGATTACCCTGGGAGTGTTAAGTGTGCACAGCTTGAATGCCTCCTTCTCCCAGTCGATACAAACCGACGAAAGAAAATTATTGGCAAAGTTGGTCGAAAACTCGTCGTGTACCTCATAGCTGTCGTAAATGCCTACGGCTGAGGTGCTGAAAAACAGCTCGGGCTTGTGTTCGCTCTGCCGGATGGCTGTTACAAGTGTACGGGTGGTTTCGATTCTGCTCTGATAAATCTTGCGTTTGTACTTCTCCGTCCACTTGCCAAGTATTGGTTCGCCAGCCAGGTTGAAAATGGCATGAGCACCCGATATATATTCAGTCAGCTGATGCGACGGCAAATTGAGATGTTTGCGTGTGATAGGCTCCACCACAAACCTGTTTTTCACCAGAAAAGCAGTTAGCCGCCTCCCTATAAATCCGGAGGCACCACATATCAATATCCGCTTATTCTGATTTTTCATTTACATATCACATTTTTTCGAGTAATACTTGTAGTTCGCCTGGTGATATGCCATGCTTTGTCTCGCCGTGGCTTATGTAGGTGATGCTGCCTGTCTCTTCCGAAACAACAACGGCAATGGCATCGGTAGTCTCGGTGATACCAATGGCAGCCCTATGCCTCAAACCAAACGATTTGGGTAGGTTGTAGCGTTGCGATACCGGAAGGATGCAGGCTGCTGCCTTTATATGGTTGTTGCTTATAATAACTGCGCCATCGTGTAGCGGACTGTTTTTAAAGAATATGGAGCCAAGCAGCTGGATGGAAACAGTGGCGTTAATCATCTCACCA
>JBDHYT010000162.1:0-6404 GCA_039811485.1 Marinilabiliaceae bacterium
CGATGGTGCTTTGCATTCAACAATTAGAAGTGGTTTGCCATTAGGAGTGAAAACCACTATGTCGGCACGTTGTTTCAGCTTGTTAATCACCACCTGATGCTCCACTGATGTCAGTCCGGCAGGATATTTTTTTGTTGCCACCAGGTAATGGATAAAGTGTTGACGCACCCACTCTTCGGGAGTTAATGCAACGTATTTTCGACGTATTGCATCAAAAATCTTATACTTTTCATTCTCCTTTTTTATTTTTACTGATGCCGGTGGCAGATTTAGTCTCTCCATATATGGAAAATAATTTTTGGTGAAAATAGTGAAAATAAAATAAATTGTAGTACCTTTGTACTTTAATACCTCCTGAATCCGGACAGGAAGTGGGTTAGCAGCAAATTGATATTAAAAGGCTGCCAAAAGTTCTAATCTGAAAAGGTATTAAAGATGAAAACCAAAGAAGAAATCGTTCAAAACTGGCTTCCCCGCTACACCGGGAGATCGCTCGAAGAGTTTCCCAAGTATGTACTCCTCACCAATTTCATGTATTATGTTGAGGTGTTTTCCCAAATGTATAATGCACCTATTATTCACAGCAATATGCCCAATTGTGCGGCAGAGGGCATTATTATTATCAATTTCGGTATGGGCAGCCCTAATGCTGCCACAATCATGGATCTGCTGAGTGCCATTGAGCCTCACGCCGTTCTGTTTCTAGGTAAATGTGGTGGTTTGAAGAAGAAAAACCAGCTGGGCGACCTTATCCTCCCCATAGCAGCAATACGGAGCGATGGTACATCCAACGACTATCTGCCGGCCGAAGTGCCAGCCCTGCCTGCATTTAGTCTTCAGAGGGCTGTGTCGTCGGCAATTCGCGACCATGGACTGGATTACTGGACCGGTACCGTATTTACTACCAACAAGCGTGTGTGGGAGTATGATGAGAGATTTAAAAAATATCTCGAGAAGACCCGTGCAATGGCCATAGATATGGAGACAGCCACAATATTTACAGTAGGCTTTGCCAATGAAATACCATCGGGAGCACTTCTGTTGGTGTCGGATCAGCCGATGATTTCTACGGGTGTGAAGACTGCCGAGAGCGATAGAAAGGTGACCGAAAATTATGTGAACAACCACATTAAAATAGGTATTGCTGCCATGAAGGAGTTGAGCAACAACGGTAAGTCGGTTAAACACCTTAAGTTTGACAACTGATTGCATCCCGGATTAATCTGATTGTAGCAGTGGTGGTAACCGCCTCAAGTTGTATAGAGAGGATATAGAAAGGAAACACAAAACTTTGCTTTGTGTTTCCTTTTTTTTTCAGTCGGGTAACACTATTTTTGTTAGCATGAATTATGCCGATATATTAAAGGAACTTAAGAGTGGTGTCTATCGTCCTGTCTATTTTTTGATGGGCGAAGAGCCTTATTTCATCGATGTCATATCCGATTATATTATTGCCAATGCCCTGCCCGAAGCAGATAGAGGCTTTAATCAGTTGGTGATGTATGGCAAGGATCTCGACGTGATGGCAATTATCCACGCTGCACGGAAATATCCTATGATGGCCCGCCGTCAGTTGGTGGTCATTCGTGAGGCCCAGAATATCAAGGATATTGAAGAGTTGTCGATTTATGCCGAAAAACCTCTGGAATCGACAATACTGGTGGTTTGCTACAAATATAAGACTCTTGATAAGAGAAAGAAACTTGGCAAACTGGTTGAAAAGAATGGCGTGCTTTTCGAGTCTAAGAAGTTGTACGATAATCAGCTGCCCAAATGGATTGAAGATTACTCCAAATCGGCCGGCCTCAACCTCGATTCAAAGGCGGTGATGCTGCTTGCTGAGTTTATTGGATCCGACCTCTCGGCTCTGGTACTTGCCATCGATAAACTTAAAGTGGTTGTTCCTGCTGACGTTAAGCTTGTTACGGCCGATGTTATCGAAAAAAATATCGGCTTTAGTAAGGATTTTAATAATTTTGAGCTTCAGAATGCAATTATAAGCCGCGATATACTGAAGGCCAACCGCATCGTAAAGTATTTTGCCGCCAATCCTAAATCTAATCCGATACAGGCCACGGTGGTAATCTTGTTTAATTTCTTCCAGAAAGTGCTTGCTTACCACTATCTTCCAAATAAGAGTAGCGATGTGGTTGCTGCAGAACTTAAGGTAGCTCCTTTCTTTGTTAAGGATTATGCCAAGGCGGCCCAGGCGTATGGGGGACGTAAGGTGGTGAATATTATTTCTATCCTTCGCGAATACGATATGAAATCCAAAGGTTTTGGTAGTGTGAGTGTGCCCGACGGAGAGTTGCTGGCAGAACTTGTGTATAAGATAATGCACTGATAATTATGGTTTTGTCTGGAGGTTGGTCGTTTTTTTAGTCTGTTTTTAAACGTTGTAATTTTATGAGTATCTATATTTTAATTGTGGTTGTTACCGGATTGATAAGCTATATCGCTTTTGGCAGAACTGAGTATATATATCGCTATCAGTTCAATGCCTGGCAGATAATCCACCGTAAAGAGTATTTCAGAATGCTCACCCATGGATTTTTTCATGCGGGCTGGATGCATCTTCTGGTCAACATGATGGTTCTTTGGTCGTTTGGGCAAGCTGTGGTATATTATTTTAGGTTTATTTCAGGTTCGCCACAGTTGCTTTTCCTGGTTTTTTATCTCACGGCTATTGTAGTGTCGAGTGTTTACTCGCTTTATAAGCATCGTAATAATGTGCATTACAATGCAATAGGAGCATCGGGTGCTGTGTCGGCTGTGGTTTTCGCATCCATTGTTTTTGATCCGTACAATCCGATTTTGCTTTTTGCAATTGTACCCATTCCGGGGATACTGTTCGGAGTTCTATATCTTATTTACTCGGGAGTGATGGCTAAGAAGGATATCGACAACATCGGTCATGATGCGCATTTTTGGGGTGCCGTTTATGGTTTTTTGTTCCCGATATTGCTGAAACCTGATCTTTTGTACTATTTCTTCAATAAACTGTTGGATTTCTGAATGGTGCATGGCCTGATACTATTTTGTTGTGTGATAAGCATAATAGAGTTACCTTTGCATGAATGCTAAATGATATTTATCTGATTATTAACTAATTTAAAACTATAAATATGCGTTTGATTATTCAGTCGGATTACGAATCTATCTCGAAGTGGGCTGCAAACTATATTGCTGCAAAAATTTCATCACACAAGGAGAACCGTCCTTTTGTTCTTGGATTGCCAACAGGCTCTTCGCCAATTGGTACATACAAGGAACTTATCAACCTTCACCGCGAAGGTAAGGTGTCGTTTGCCAATGTGATTACCTTCAATATGGATGAGTATTGCGGTATTCCTGCAAGCCATCCGCAGAGTTATCACACTTTTATGTGGGAGAATTTCTTTTCGCATGTGGACATCAAAAAAGAAAATACAAACCTTCTTAACGGCATGGCCGAAGATCATGTTGCCGAGTGTCGTCGTTATGAGGATAAGATCAAAAGCGTAGGCGGTATCGACCTGTTTATGGGCGGTATTGGTGCCGATGGCCACCTGGCATTCAACGAACCAGGCTCGTCATTGTCGTCGCGTACCCGTATCAAAACACTTACAAGCGATACTATTATAGCCAACAGCCGTTTCTTCAACAACGATCCTAAGCAGGTGCCGCATACTGCTCTTACTGTGGGTATTGGCACTGTGATGGACGCCAAAGAGGTGCTTATTCTGGTTAATGGCCACGGAAAGGCCCGTGCCCTTCGTCACGCTATCGAAGAGCCTATTTGCCACATGTGGACAATCAGCGCCATCCAGAACCATCCTCACGGTATTATTGTGTGCGATGAGATGGCAACTTACGAACTTAAGGTGGGGACTTACAGATACTTCAAGGATATTGAGCAGAACAATCTCGACCCTAAGTCGTTGTGGAAATAAAAACATTGATTCAGAGAACAGAGGGAGGCATAACGCTTCCCTTTTTTTGTCCGTTACGACTTGGAGATTGGTTTGCGACATCAAAAACAAAACGATTGTGTTATATTTGCATCTGATCTATTTTAGCTATTGTATAAACACTTAAATACCACATATTTTGTCGAAAGATGTACAGACACCGCTGATGAAGCAGTATTACAGCATCAAGGCCAAGCATCCCGATGCCATTTTGCTTTTTAGAGTGGGCGACTTTTACGAGACTTTTTCTGACGATGCAGTAAAGGCATCAGCAATATTGGGCATTACACTCACCCGGCGTGCCAACGGATCGGCGTCGTTTGTTGAGTTGGCCGGATTTCCGCATCACGCTCTCGACACCTATCTGCCTAAGCTTGTGCGTGCCGGACAGCGTGTAGCAGTGTGCGACCAGCTTGAGGATCCCAAAACAGTGAAGGGAATAGTTAAGCGTGGAGTTACCGAGCTTGTGACACCTGGTGTGGCTATTAGCGACAATATTCTCGAAAACAGGGAGAATAACTTTTTGGCAAGTGTGCATATCGATAAAAAGATTGCCGGTGTTGCTTTTCTCGATATGTCAACAGGCGAGTTTTTGACAGCCGAAGGATCGACCGAATATGTGGAGAAACTTATCAGCACCTTCAAACCCAAGGAGGTTTTGTTCGAAAAAGGTAAACGGCAGGAGTTTGTTGAGTATTTTGGAAGCAAACTGCTTACTTTCGCACTCGACGACTGGGCCTTTTCATCGGACTCGGCTCACGAAAGACTGCTTAAGCATTTCGAGACTACCTCATTAAAAGGTTTTGGAGTTCACAACCTTGCCTACGGAATTGTTGCTGCAGGTGCCATACTGCACTATCTCGACCTCACGCATCACAGTCGGTTACAGCATATTACCAATTTAGTGCGTATCGACGAGTCGAAATTTGTGTGGTTAGATAAGTTTACAATCCGTAATCTCGAGCTGTTCGGGTCGGCCAACGAAGGTGCAAGGTCGCTTGCCGATACCATCGACCGTACCATTACTCCAATGGGCTCGCGTACCCTTAAGAGATGGATTAATCTTCCGCTTAAGGAGGTGAAGGCTATTGAAGACAGGCAGGGTGTTGTCGATTATCTGTTTAAGGATCTTGAACTGAAGGAGTTACTGGCCGAATCGCTCAAAGTTATCGGCGACCTCGAGAGGTTAGTCAGTAAGGTGGCAAGTGGCAGAATCACACCACGTGAGATGATTCAGTTGAAGACAGCACTTTTTGCCATCGAGCCGCTTAAATCGGCCTGCATTGCTGCATCCAACGAACATCTAAGGCATATTGCCGACCAGCTCAATGTGTGTGCAACCATACGCGAACGCATCCATCGAGAGATAGATATCGACCCGCCGGCAATGGTGGCAAAGGGCGGCGTATTTCGCGAAGGGATATCTGCCGAGCTTGATGAGTTGCGTTCGCTCGCAACCCACGGCAAAGAGTATCTTCAGAAGATGCAGGATAAACTTAGCGATGAATCAGGCATTCCAAGTCTTAAGATAAACTTCAACAATGTGTTCGGTTACTACATTGAGGTGCGGAACACGCATAAAGATAAGGTGCCGGCCTCGTGGATACGTAAACAGACGCTGGTGAATGCCGAGCGATATATTACCGAGGAGCTTAAGGAGTATGAAACCAAAATACTTGGTGCCGAAGAGCGGATTCTGGCCATTGAGACTAATTTATATAATGACCTGGTGATGGCATTGGCCGAATTTATACCTGCCATTCAGCTTAATGCCACCCAGCTGGCACGGCTGGACGTATTGCTTTCGTTCAATGTGCTGGCTGAGGATAGTAAATATGTCAGGCCGGTAATTGCCGATGATGAGGTTATAGAAATCAAGGGTGGCCGGCATCCCGTTATCGAGAAGCTGCTGCCAATAGGGCAGGAGTACGTGCCTAATGATGTGATGCTGAGCAACGACACTCAGCAGATTATAATCATCACCGGTCCTAACATGGCGGGTAAGAGTGCGTTGCTCAGGCAGACGGCCCTTATTGTTTTGATGGCACAAATGGGTTGTTATGTTCCTGCCGAATCAGCATCGATAGGTGTTGTTGATAAGATATTTACCCGTGTTGGTGCCAGCGACAATATTTCGCAGGGCGAGTCAACCTTTATGGTTGAGATGAATGAGGCTGCAAGTATTCTCAACAATATAACACGCCGAAGCCTTGTGCTTTTTGATGAGCTTGGCCGGGGTACAAGTACTTATGACGGTATTTCCATAGCCTGGTCTATTGTGGAGTATATTCACGACAACAGCCGCGGACAAGCCAAAACGCTTTTTGCTACTCATTATCACGAACTTAATGAGATGGCTAAGACGTTTAAAAGGGTTCGCAACTTCAATGTGTCGGTCAAAGAGCTTGATAATAAAGTTATCTTTCTTCGCAAGCTTATCCCCGGTGGCAGCGA